>CALKKN010000203.1 GCA_937995275.1 uncultured Lysobacterales bacterium
TTCTCGTGGCGCTCGGCGATCTCCCCGACGACGTTGCGCCACTTCGCTTCGCGTTGGATGTAGACCAGGTCGGGCTGATCTGCGCGCACGGTGGGGCGGTTGGTGGGGATGGCCACCACGTCGAGGCCGTAGATCAGGTGCAGCTCTTCCTTTTCGGTCAAGGCCGTGCCGGTCATGCCGGCTAGCTTGTTGTACATCCGGAACAAGTTCTGGAAGGTGATCGTGGCCAGGGTCAACGACTCGCGCTGCACTCGCACGCCTTCCTTGGCCTCGATGGCCTGGTGCAGGCCCTCCGACCAGCGTCGGCCGGCCAGCGTGCGGCCGGTGAACTCGTCGACGATGACCACTTCCCCGTCACGCACGATGTAGTCGACGTCCTTGTTGAACAGGTGGTGGGCGCGGAGACCGGCGTTCAGGTGGTGCACCAGGTTGAGGTTCTGGGCGTTGTAGAGGCTGTCGTCCCCCTTGAGGAGCCCGGACTTCACCATCAGTTCCTCGACGTGCGCCATGCCGTCCTCGGTCAGGTACACCTGCTTGGACTTCTCGTCGATCGTGAAGTCGCCCTCCGGCACCTCGCCGGCTTCCTCGTCGACCGGCTTGGCGACCTTGAGGTGCGGAATGAGCTGATTGATGCGCATGTACAACTGCGGCGTTTCGTCGGCCGGCCCGGAGATGATCAGCGGGGTGCGCGCCTCGTCGATCAGGATGGAGTCCACCTCGTCGACGATGGCGAAGTAGCGGTCCCGCTGCATCTTCTGATCGCTGGAGAACGCCATGTTGTCGCGCAGGTAGTCGAAGCCCAGCTCGTTGTTGGTCGCGTAGATCACGTCGCAGGCATAGGCGGCGCGCTTGGCGGCCGGCGTCATGCCGGGGACGGCCACGCCCACCGCAAGGTCGAGGGCTTCGTAGATGGGCTTCATCCACTCGGCGTCGCGGCGCGCCAAGTAGTCGTTGACGGTCACCACGTGCGCGCTCTTGCCGGTCAGCGTGTTGAGGTAAACGGCCAGGGTCGCCACCAGGGTCTTGCCCTCGCCCGTCTTCATCTCGGCGATCTTGCCCTGGTGCAGCACCATGCCGCCGATCATCTGGACATCGTAATGCCGCAGGCCGAGGGTCCGAACGGAGGCCTCGCGCACCAGCGCGAACGCCTCCGGCAGCAGGCTGTCCAGCGATTCACCGTTGGCGTGGCGTTCCCGCAGTTCGGCGGTTTTCGCCTTCATCTCCTCGTCGGACAGCGCCTGGACCGATTCCTCGAGCGCATTGATCCGCGCGACGGCCTTGCCCATCTTTTTCACCAGCCGCTCGTTGCGGCTGCCGACGATTTTGGTAATCAGCTTATTGAGCATCTGACGGGGTATCTTCGTGACTTTCGGGCCGCTCTTTATCTGGGGTCACCGAAACCCCTAAACAAGCGGCGAGCGAGGGTGCTGTTTCAGCGCAGGTTGCTGACGAAAGCCGAGGGATTGATCGTTGCGCCGTCCTTGAGCACCTCGAAGTGGACGTGGGGGGCGGATGCCCTGCCGGTGCTGCCCATCCTGGCGATAACCTGACCCGCCGTGACGTGATCGCCCGCCGTGACGGCCAGCGTTTCGTTGTGCGCGTAGCGGGTGCGGTAACCGTTGCCGTGGTCGATTTCGACCGTTTTGCCGTAGGCGGCCCGGCTGGCGGCCCAGATGACCACGCCACTGGCGACGCTGAGCACTTCCGTACCCCGGGTGCCGGCGAAGTCCAGGCCTTTGTGCTGGACCCGCTCACCGGTGAAGGGGTCGCTGCGCTCGCCGTACCGGGAGGAGATCCACCCCTTGCGCACCGGCCAGCCGGACGGCGTCAGGTCATTTTCCAGCTGCCGGTTCACCATCAGGAACTGCAGCGCGTCCAGCTGGGAGGACTGCCGCCGGAGCTTGGCGGCCAGCGCATCGATGGCGGTGCGCAGCTCGTCGCCGCCCGTGGGGCGGAGCGCCTCGTATTCCTCCGGGCCGCCGACCGGCGCGGGCGTGCTGAAGTCGAATTCGTCCAGGGAAAGCTGGCCGATCTGCGCCAGGCGCTCGCCCAGCGCGTCAAGCCGCGTCGATGCGGCCTGCAACTCCGCGAGCCTCACCGCCAGCGCGTTCACCCCCCGCCGGTTGTTCGTGGCCAGCCGGTCGACGGCGCCCTGCTGGAGGCGCAGTTGCAGCTGCAGTTCCCGGACGGCAATGGTCAGATCCTCGGGGGTCGGGGCGGTGTTGCGGCCCAGCAGGAACATCGCGATTCCGCACAGCACGAACGCCCCGGCCAGCCACAGCGGCCCCTTCCGGAACCCGCCGACAAGGCTTCTGAGGCGGCCGCTGCTGGCCATCAACGATGTCAGTGAAGTACGCTTCATGTATGGCTCGTGTTCCTCAGTCCGACAAGAAGGCGCGCAGTTCGGCCGAAATCCTCGCCGACCCGGCGACGACGTTCGGCGGCCTGCTCGAGCGCGCCAGCCTGCTGCTGCGTCTCGAACGGCGGCTCGGGACATTGCTCGAGCCGGCGCTGGCGGAGCAGCTGCGCGTCGCCAACCTGCGGCGGAACCACCTGATTCTGCTGGTTCCGTCCGCCGCCTGGGCCACCCGCCTGCGCATGGAGACACCCCGCTTGATCGGTGCGCTCCGGCGGTCCGGCTACGCGGACCTCGCGGCAATCGACGTGCGGGTCGCCCCGCTACGGGAAGAAGCAACACCGACGCTGGGCACCCGGCCCCTGTCACCCGCCGCCAGACAAGCCCTCGATCTCTTGTCCCGGCTGGGAGCGGAGAGCGAGGATTAAAGCGATCTGGAGGCGGTCCCGTCCGCCCGGACGGCGAAGCTTACCAGAAACGGGCCTGTTTTGCCCGCTTCCGGGCGGAACTCAGGCCGTCGCCTGGGCGGGGTGCGTGTAAGAAACCGGCACCGCGTCGGCGTCGTCGAAGGTTACCTCTTCCCATGCCGAGGGCTGCTCCAGCAGTTCCCTCAGCAGCAGATTGTTCACTTCATGGCCTGACTTGTAGCCTGAATAGGCCCCAATGAGACCGTGACCCAGGAGATACAGATCACCGATCGCATCGAGCACCTTGTGCTTGACGAACTCGTCTTCGTAACGCAGGCCGTCTTCGTTGAGCAC
>CALKKN010000204.1 GCA_937995275.1 uncultured Lysobacterales bacterium
CGCGGACCATTACCAGCGCGGCGCGGATTGAAGGCGCCGCGAGGCGGCGTTTCTGCGCACGGTTGCCGGACGCCGTCATCGCGGAACAGCTGCAGCGCCTGATCGCGCGGCCGGCCTGGGACTGATCCCGGATCAGTCCTCGTCCAGGCGCCTCGACTCGGTGTCCCGGAGGTATTTCCAGGCCGCGCGGAAATCGCCTTGCGCATCGTCCGAGTCGTCCTGCAGCACCTTCTCCAGTTCCTCGATGCTCTGGCGCACGCTCAGCCCGTACGCGTGGTCGTCACCCCACAGCCCGAACAGCTTCAGCAGACCCTCCTCGTCGTGGCGCTTGAAGGTCCGCATGATCCGGTACGCCCGCGCTTCGTCGTAACCCAGCAGTTTCAGCGCCTCCTCCCCCATGATCAGGGCAGACCCGAAGGTCTCGCGGGTCACCACGTCGGCGCCGGCGTCCATCAATTGGTACGCGTGCGAACGGTCATAGGCCCGGGCAAGCGTCTTGAGGCCCGGGAAAAACTGCCGCGCGGCCCGGACCATCTGCACGGCCTTCTCCCGCTCATCGATGGCGATGACCAGCAGCTTGGCCTCCTCGGCGCCGGCAGCCTGGAGCAGTTGCACCCGGCTGGCATCCCCGTAATAAACCTTGTAGCCGAAACGGCCGGTGAGTTCGATCTGCCCGGAATCGTGATCCAGCAAGGTGGTCTCGATGCCGTCGGCCCGCAGCAGGCGTGATACGACCTGCCCGAACCGGCCATAACCGGCGACGATCACCGGGCTGGGTCCCGGTTCGACATCCTCGCCGCGCGGTGGTGTGATGGCGTCACGGAAACGCGGCCTCACGGCCCGTTCGTAGAAGATGATCAGCAGCGGCGTAAGCATCATCGTGAGGACCACGACCACGATCAGGAGGTTCGACAGGTCACTGCTGATGACCCGGTTCTGCGTGGCGAAGGAGAACAACAGGAAGGCAAACTCGCCGCCCTGGGCCAACAGGATAGCGAACATCAGGTTGTCTGCCAGCCTGAAGCGGAACAGCTGCCCCAGAACCAGCAGCACGACGAACTTCGTGACGATCAGGGTCGCCACCAGGGCCACGACCAGGCCGGGTTGCCCGGTCAGGATCGCGAAGTCGATGCTGGCGCCGACGGAAATGAAAAACAGGCCCAGCAGCAGACCCTTGAACGGCTCGATGTTGGATTCCAGTTCATGCCGGAACTCGCTCTCGGCAAGAACCACGCCGGCCAGGAAGGTGCCCAGCGCGGGGCTCAGACCAACGTACTCGGTCGCCAGCGTGATGCCGACGATCAGCGTCAGCGCCGTGGCGATAAAGAGTTCGAGGCTGCGCGTCGAGGCGATCCAGTGAAACACCGGCCGCATCAGGAAGCGGCCGGCCACAACGATGCCGACCACGACGCCAAGCACCAGCAGCGTGCGAAACCACCCGACATGCTCCGCCTCGGGTCCATGCGCGCCGGGCCCGGCGGCTTCGCCCGCCAGTTCCGGCACCGCCAGGAAGGGCAGCAGGGCGAGAATGGGAATGACCGCGATGTCCTGGAAGAGCAGGACCGAGAACCCGGCCCGGCCGGCCGAGGTTCTCATCCAGCCTCTTTCCTTCAGCGACTGCAGGACGATAGCTGTCGAGGAGAGCGCCAGACTGAGGCCGATGGCGGCGGCGGTCTGCCAGGCCTGTCCCAGCGCTGCCGCCACGCCGGCGATTACCAGCGCCGTCAGGACGACCTGGGCGCCGCCGAGCCCCAGGATCGGCACCCGCATGCGCCACAATACGGTGGGTTCCAGTTCCAGGCCGACCAGGAACAGCATCAGCACGACGCCGAACTCCGCGAAGTGCATCACGTCCTGTGTCTCCTGTCCGACCAGGCCGAGCACGAACGGCCCGATGATCACCCCGGCGAGGAGGTAGCCCAGCGCGGACCCCAGGCCCATGCGCTTGGCCAGGGGCACCGCCAGCACCGCCGCCAGAAGGTAAACGAATGCCTGCGAGAAGACTCCGCTGAACATACCCGGTTAGCGCTCCATCGGCCTGCTCAGTCGGCGCAGTGCAGCGACTGGTGGCAGATGTTACCGCTGTCGTGCCGCTCCAGCTGGATGGTGGGGTGATTGATGGAAAACCGCTCCTGCAGGACTCGTGAGACTTCGGTCAGGTACTGATCGCTATCAGGAAACTCGTCCATGACGAGGTGGGCCGTCAGCGCGGTATCGGTGGTGCTCATCGCCCAGATATGCAAATCGTGAATGGCGCGCACGCCGGGCAGGCCCGTCAGAAATTCACGCACCGCCGCCGGATCCACGGAACGGGGCACGGCGTCCACGGCCAGGTTGAGCGAATCCCTCAGCAGCCCCCAGGTCGACAGCAAAATCACGGCCGCGATAACCAGGCTGATCACCGGGTCGATCCAGGCGAAGCCGTATGCCAGGATCACCGCCCCTGCAATGACGACGCCCAGCGACACGGCGGCATCCGCGGCCATATGCAGGAAGGCGCCCCGGATGTTCAGGTCGTGGTCCTTGCCGGAGACAAAGAGCAGGGCGGTAACGGTGTTGATGACGACACCGATCGAGGCGACGACCATGATGGTCATGCCGGCCGGCTCGGCCGGATCGATCAGGCGTTGGACGGCCTCCCAGACAATGGCGCCCACGGCTCCCATCAACAGGAGGCCGCTGAACAGCGAGGCGATGATGGTGGCGCGCGAGAAGCCATAGGTGCGGCGTGCCGACGGCCTCCTTTTCGCCAGCACGGCGGCGCCCCAGGCCAGCAGCAGGCCAAGCACGTCGCTGAGATTGTGACCCGCGTCCGTCAGCAGCGCCAGTGAGTCGGACAGGACGCCAAAAACCGCTTCGACGACTACGAACGCCACGTTCAGCGTCACGCCGATCGCGAACGCCCGGTTGTAGTCGGGAGGCGCGTGGTGATGGTGATGATTAACTTCGCGATTCAAGGCAGGAACAGTCAGGAGACGTTATACAACCCATGGTACAGCGTCCAGACGCCGATCAGGATAAATCCTGCACCGGCAATCACGGACATGATCTTCACATTGATCACCTGGGACAGCAGGGTCCCGGCCACGACGCCGATGGCGCTCGTCAGCACTAGCGCGGACGCCGAC
>CALKKN010000205.1 GCA_937995275.1 uncultured Lysobacterales bacterium
AGCTCTACGTGCCGGTTTCGTCGCTGCACCTGGTCAGCCGCTATACCGGCAGCGACCCGGAATCGGCCCCGCTGCATCGGCTGGGCAGCCGGCAATGGGAGAAGGCGAAACGCAAGGCGGCACAGCAGGTCCGGGACGTCGCGGCGGAACTGTTGGACCTGTACGCCCGACGCCTGTCGCGGGACGGCTTTGCGTTCCGGCTCGACGACAAGCTCTGCGCCGAATTCGCCGCGGGTTTCCCCTTCGAGGAGACGCCCGATCAACAGACCGCCATCGACGCGGTGTTCGGCGATCTGACCACTGCGATGCCGATGGACCGGGTGGTCTGCGGCGACGTGGGCTTCGGGAAAACCGAAGTCGCGCTGCGCGCGGCTTTCGTTGCCGTGCAGGCAGGCCGCCAGGTCGCGTTGCTGGTGCCCACCACGCTGTTGGCGCAGCAGCATTTCTCGACCTTCAGCGACCGGCTCGCCGACTGGCCGGTGCGGGTCGAATTGCTGTCGCGCTTTCGCAGCGGGACAGAATTGAAGGGCGTGCTGCAGCGCCTCGAACAGGGCAGCGTGGACATCGTCATCGGCACCCATCGCCTGCTCCAGAGGGATATCCGGTTCAAGGACCTCGGGCTGGTCATCATCGACGAAGAACAGCGCTTCGGCGTGCAGCAGAAAGAGCGACTGAAGCAATTACGGTCCGAGGTGGACCTGCTGACCCTGACCGCCACGCCGATCCCCCGCACCCTCAACATGGCCATGTCCGGGATTCGCGATCTGTCCATCATCGCCACGCCGCCCGCGCGACGGATGGCCGTCAAGACCTTGATCACGGAATGGGATCGCGGGGTGCTCCGCGACGGCCTGCTGCGTGAGTTGCAGCGCGGCGGGCAGGTTTTTTTCCTCCACAACGAAGTCCGCACCATCGAGCGGACGGCGCGCGAAGTCCAGGAACTCGCACCGCAGGCGCGGCTGGCCGTCGCCCACGGCCAGATGCCGGAGCGTGAGCTGGAAAATGTCATGTTGGATTTCTACCGGCAACGCTACAATGTGCTGGTTTGCACCACCATCATCGAAAGCGGGATCGACGTGCCCACGGCCAACACGATCGTCATCAACCGGGCCGACCGCTTCGGACTGGCGCAGTTGCACCAGTTGCGGGGCCGCGTGGGCCGCTCGCACCATCGGGCCTATGCTTACCTCGTCGTGCCCGAGCGGCGCTCCATGACCCCGGATGCCCGCAAGCGCCTGGAGGCGATCGCCGCGCTGGAGGAACTGGGCGCCGGATTCACCCTGGCCACCCACGATCTGGAAATCCGCGGAGCCGGGGAACTGCTCGGCAGTGAGCAGAGCGGGCAAATCAACCAGGTCGGCTTCAGCCTGTACAGCGACATGCTGGCGCGGGCCGTCGCCGCGCTGCGCGATGGCGATGAGCCGGCCCTCGACGCCCCACTGCATCGCGGCATCGAAATCGAACTGCATGTCCCCGCATTGATACCGGAGACCTACCTGGCCGACGTGCAGGCCCGCCTGACCCTGTACAAGCGCATCGCCAGCGCGCGGACGCCGGCGGCGTTGCGTGAACTGCAGGTCGAGATGATCGACCGGTTCGGCCTGCTGCCGAAAGCGGTCCGCAACCTGTTCGAAATCGCGGAACTGCGGCTGTTGGCGGAGCCGATCGGCGTGACGCGGATCGACATCGGCCCCCAGGGCGGCCGGGTGGAATTCCTGGAGCAGGCGCAGGCGGATCCAGGGGCTTTGATTCGGCTGATGCAAACCGGAGGCGACCGCTACCGGATGGACGGCCCCCGAGTGCTGCGCCTCGCCGCAGAGCTGGAAGATTCCGGCGAGCGCTTCTCGGAAACCCGCAAAATATTGGACGATATCCAAGTAAAATAATGCTGATTTTCAATGAAATATAAGAGATTATTGATTTTCTTTTTGATCGTGGCATCGACCGCTGTACGGGCGGATGCCGCCGACAGCCGCTACCGGGTGGAGATTCTCGTGCTCACCCACCTCGAGCACGATCAGGCGCCCCGGGAAACCGCGGTGCTCAATGACTTTTCGGCCGCGCTGGACTTCCTGACCCCGCCGCCGGCCACCGAAACAGAGGCCTCCGCCGACGGCGACGTGACGGTGGCAACCGGGGCGGTGGAAGCCCCGGCGGACGACACCCTGGCCGCTCTCGAAGGCGCGCCGGGCGATGAACCCGAGGCGGAGGAGGAATGCGCTGTCGTTCACCTGACCGAGATGGGTCCCGAAATGCAGGACGCGTGGCGGCGGCTGCGGCTCAGCCGGCCGTTTCGTCCGCTGCAGTACCTGGCCTGGGAACAGCCTGGCGTGGCGCCTTTCCCCGAACTGCGCGTACACGACCTGGAACCCGTGTTCACCGATGACCCCTGGCGACACCTGCGTGAACCCGTTGTCGTGGCAGAGGACCCGGAGGACCCCGCCGGCGCCTCGTCAGCCGGACTTTTTTCGAGCAAGGAGACCGGCGACGCGACGCCCGGACTTTTCTCGACGGATGAGGCTGACGACGAAGGCTCCGACGCGGGCCCCCTGCCCTCCCCGATCCAGTACTTCCAACTGGACGGCAAGGCGCAACTGGTCCGCACGCGCTTCCTGCACCTGGCGCTCGAGGTCGAGTGGCGGGAACCGGTGTTCGACCCGTCGTCCATCCCGGTCCAGGCGGTGCCGCCGGACAACGCCGGCGACCTGCAGGACCAGGATGGGGAGCCGCAACCCACCTCCTTCCTGATCCAGCGGCTCGCGCAGCGCCGCCAGGTGAAAACCGGGCGCATGGAGTATTTCGACGGGCCGGTTCTCGGCGTGCTGGCATTCATCACCGATATCAGCGACACCGCCGCGGACGAGACTTCCGAACCCTGACGCGGTCGTCGCGTGCGAATGCCCCGTCTCCAGCGCAACCCCGCATAAATGCGCCGGCCCCTGGGCTGCAGTAAACTAGGCCTGCCCGCGACCGAACCCAAGGGAGTCCCCACACCGTGAATTTTGAGAAAGTCGTCTTCGGATTCTTCATCGTCCTGGCCCTGACCCTGAATTTCGGCTTCTTCGTCGGGGACATCGACAACCCGGACCACCACCATGCCATCGAACTGGGCGCCGCCCTCGCGGTCAGTCTGATCGCCACCATCATCAAGTTCGGTGACCGGTCGCAGATGGGCGCCGTGCTGCTCGCAACCAGTCTCGTCGCGGACCTGCAGTTGCTGATCGCCGCCCTGATCTGGGGTTACGCGGCCAACGTGGCCGAATCCGGCGTGACCAGCGAAATCCTGGCAAGTATCGTGTCGCTGTCCGGCGGCGCGCTGCTGGCGAACCTGGTCTCGGTAACCCTGCTGGTGGCGGAGACGATCACGATCCGCCGCTGACGCGCGCCGGCCGATGAACGACATCATCTGGCTCACGATGCGGCGCATGCGCACGCCGCTGATCGTACTGATCCTGACCTATTCGTTGTCGGTCTTCGGCATGGTGATGATCCCCGGGCAGGACGAGGCCGGCAACCTGGTGCGGGTCGGCTTTCTCGACGCCGCCTATTTTGTCGCCATCATGGCGACCACGATCGGGTTCGGCGAGATGCCGCACACCTTCACCCACGCCCAGCGGCTGTACGCCTACATCGTCCTGTTTCCGAACGTCGTCGCCTGGCTGTACTCGATCGGCACCATCATCAGCCTGCTGGTGGACCCGCAGTTCCGCGCGGTGCTGGCGCGCACCCGGTTCAGCCGCCGGGTGCGCCGCATCAACCGCGACTACTACATCGTGTGCGGTTTCGGTTACACCGGCCGCATGATCGTCAAGGGCCTGCTCAAGCGCGGCATCAGCGCCGCCATCCTGGAACGCGAGCAGCACATCATCCACGCCATGTCACTGGACGAGGACCTGTCCCACCTGCCGGCGCTGGCCGGGGACGTCACCGACCGCCGCCTGCTGGACATGGCCGGCCTCGACCGCGACATCCGCCACTGCATCGGCGTGATCGCGATCACGAACGACGATCATGCCAACCTGACCATTGCGATCACCAGCAAGCTGTTGCGCCCGGAATTGCCGGTCATGGCGCGGGCCGAAACCCGCCGGGTCGAAGACAACATGGCGTCGTTCGGCACCGATATCACGGTGGACCCCTACACGATTTTCGCGGAACGCCTCTACATGGCCCTGATCTCGCCCGTCAAGTACCTGGTGCACGACTGGCTGATCAGCGTGCCGGGCACGCGTCTCCGCACCGAATTGAAACCCCCGCACGGACGCTGGCTGGTCGCCGGCGTCGGCCGCTTCGGCTCGCGCATGGTCAGCAAGCTGGAAGAGGCCGGAGAGCCGTTTACGGTCATAGACGTCCATCCCGACCGGGTGGCGCAACGGCCCGGTTCGGTGCTGGGCCGCGGCACCGAGGCAGGTACGTTGCGCCAGGCGGGCGTGGAATCGGCGGCGGCCATCATCGCCGGGACCGGCGACGACGTCGACAACCTGTCCATCGTCATGACGGCGCTCGAGTTGAACGAGGACCTGTTCGTCGTGGCCCGCCAGGAAAACCCCCAGAACGACGAACTGTTCGACGCCTCGGGCGCGGATCTCGTCGCGCGCCGCAGCCAGATCGTGGCCCGCCGCATCCTGGCTGTCGCCACAACGCCGTTGCTGCCGGTGTTCATCGATCACCTGTTCGCCCAGGACGAGAGTTTCGCACAGCGTGTCCGCCATCGGCTCGAGGCTGTGCTGGAGGGCCTTTCGCCCGGCCTGTGGACCGTGGAGTTGACCGGGGAATGGGCCAACAGCATCCGGGCTGCACAGATGGAAGGCACCAGCATCAGGTTGCGGATCCTGACCGAGAACAGCCGCACGCCCGCGGCGGAAAGCCTGCCATGCGTGTGCCTGCTCCTCGAACGCGGCTCGCTGCGGAAGTTCCTGCCGGGGTCCGAGGAAAAGCTGCTGGAGGGCGACCGGTTACTGTTCGCGGGCCGCGGCGTCGCGCGGCGCGAAATGCTGTTCGCGTTGCGGGAACCGACCACTCTGGTCAGCCAGGCCACGGGCCGGCCGCAGCCGCGCGGCGCCATCATGCGCTGGCTGATGCGCAAGCGGCTGTCCTGATCTCCAACACCCGCGGCCCTTGGAATTATGTGTGGGAGCGGCTTCAGCCGCGATTTGTGA
>CALKKN010000206.1 GCA_937995275.1 uncultured Lysobacterales bacterium
GGTGTATTTCGCGGGCCAGGGTGGATTGTTCGATGTCGTACTGCATCCCCGCTTCGGGAAAAACGGCCTTATCTACCTTTCCTTTGCCGGGGGCCAATCCGATGATAACGGCACGGCGGTGGCGCGCGCCCGCTTGGCCAGGGACGGGCTGGAGGCGGTCGAGATCATCTTCCGGAATTTCAGCCGCAAGGACACGCCGGTGCATTACGGCGGGCGAATGGCCTTCCTGCCCGACGGCACACTGCTGCTGACGACCGGTGACGGTTTCGACTACCGGGAAGACGCGCAGGACATCGCCAGCGGGCTCGGCAAGGTCCTGCGCTTGACGGACGACGGCAGACCCGCGGCCGACAATCCGTTCCCGGAATCGCCCTGGGTGTACAGCTACGGCCACCGCAATCCCCAGGGCCTGGCCGTGAGCGCGCGCGGCGTCATCTGGCTGCACGAACACGGGCCGCGCGGCGGCGACGAGGTCAACCGGATCGAAAAAGGCGTCAATTACGGCTGGCCGGCCATCACCCATGGCGTCGATTACAGCGGCGCCGTGATTTCGCCTTATACCGCGCTGGACGGCATGGCGCAGGCTGAGCATCAGTGGACGCCGTCGATCGCGCCTTCCGGGCTGGCCATCTACGAGGCCCGGCTGTTTGCCGACTGGCACGGCGACCTGCTCCTCGGGGCGCTGGTGGACCGGGAGGTGCGGCGCCTGGACCTGCAGGACGGCCGGATCGTTGCCGAGGAGGCGCTCTTCGGCGACCTGGACGCGCGCATCCGCGACGTCCGCATCGGCCCCGGCGGGGCGCTGTACCTGCTGACGCCGGACCGGGTCGTGCGGGTCACGCCGGCCGGGGCCGAGTAATCCGGTTCGGGCCGGCTCGACCGCGCTACGAGGCGTCGGGGTTCTGAGCGGCCTGCGTGAGGGCGCGCCGGGTGATCAGCGGGGTGGTGACCTCGAAAATGATCGTGGAGGCCAGCACGACCGGCAACAGGAAGGACTCGAACTGGGGGAATCGCTGGCTGGCGAGCAGCGCCATGCCCAGCGAAACCCCCGCCTGGGGGAGCAGGCACAATCCCATCCACTTGCGGATCATCCTGTCGGCCCCGGCCAGCCGCGCCCCTAACCACGCGCCTGCCCAGGTCCCGGCGCAGCGGCACAGCATATACACAGCCGTCAGGCCGCCCACCAGCAACAGGGCCCCGGGATGGGCCGAGGCGCCGGAAAATATGAAAAACAGCATCAGGACGGGCCATTCAATCCCTTCGATCGCGTGGAAGGGACGCTCGTGATGTTTGGCGAGGCTGGCCACGACGCTGCCCATGATCATCGCGCTGAGTACCGGTGACAGGTCCAGCCAACTGGCCAGCCCGCCGCACACCAGGACCAGACCCATCGCTTCGGCCAGCGTCGGCTCACCGGGTTTGATGCGCCCGCTCAGGTAAGCCATCGGTACGCCGAGGGCCACTCCCAGCAGTACGCTGCCGCCGATTTCCAGGAAGCCGTCGAGCAAACTGGCGGCCGCGGAATGGTCTGTGCCGATGGCCGTGGCCAATGCCATGGCCAGCGAGAACAGCAGCAACGCCATCGCGTCGTCGATCGCCACGACGGACAGCAGCGTGTCGGCAAACTCGCCTTTGACGCCGCTTTCGCGAACCACGTCGAAAGTCGCCGCGGGAGCGGTGGCCGTGGCGATACCCGCCAGCAGCAGCGCGGCCGCCGGATCGACGCCGATGGCCAGCAGGCCGAGCGCGACCGCAATCAGCGCCGCGGCGGTCTCGGCGGCCGTGATGCTGATCGCCAGGCGGCCGTGGGCGCGCAACTCGGCAATCGAAAGCTTGTGTCCCAGCAGGAAGCCGATCAGCGACAGGGCCAGCGTGGTCAGCGGCGGAAACCATTCGGCCACCAGGGCCTGCGGCAACAAATCGAAGCCACCGGGCCCCACCGCGACGCCCACCAGGATCAGCAGCGTGACGCGCGGGACGAACGAGTGGCGCCCGATGAGGTCGGCGCCCAGCCCGAGCAGGAACAGCAATCCCAGTACCAGGATGATGGGGAGTTCGCCTGACAGCATGATGCCCGGAATTTTACCCCCAGTCCGGAACCGCCGACACCTCCTCGGCCTGCCCCTTTCAATTTTCGGCCTCAGTCGCCATCATGCACAGATGGGAACCGGGACGCAGTGCTCGCCGCTCGCTCCCCGGCCCGGAGGATTCCCGGACAGCTTAACGAACGTCACGACTCATGACTGCCACTCATCCCTGCGACATTTCCATGGCGATTACCGGATCCGGCGGCGCCGGCGCCATCACCGCCGGCGAGCTGCTGCTGGAGCTGGCCGGCAACAATGGGTGTTTCGGCATGATGCGGCGCTCCTTCGGCCCCCAGATCCGCGGCGGCGAGGCGGCCGCGTTGCTCCGCATCCGGCACCAGCCCGTCGAGTGCATGAACGACAGTTTCGACCTGCTGCTGGCCCTGGACTGGCGCAACGCCGAGCGCTTCGCCGGGGAGATCGCCCTGCGGCCGGACAGCCTGATCATCGCCGACCCGGCGGCCGGCGAGGTCCCGGAGGTGGTGCTCCACCTGGGCGTGGACCTGATCGAGGTACCCATGGGGGCGCTGGCGAAGGACATACCCGCCGGTCGGCCGAACATGGTGGCCCTGGGTCTGCTGGCGCACTGGCTCGGCTTTTGCCCCGACGAAGCCGGCCGGCTGATCGATCACGTGTTCCACGCCAAGGGCGAGGAGATTGTCACCGGGTCGCGGGCCGCCTTCGAAAAGGGGTTCACCGAACCGCTGATCGTCGAGGCGCGCGAAGCCCGCCCGCGCCCCGAGCGGAGCGGCCCGGTATTCACGGGCACGCGCTGGGATCTCAGCGGCAACGAGGGCTGCGGCCTCGGCATGCTGCGGGGTGGAATTCGCTTCGCCGCCGCCTACCCCATCACGCCCGCGAGCGACCTGCTGGAGTGGCTGTCGCCGAGATTGGAACAGTCAGGGGGCAGCCTGCTGCAGGCGGAAGACGAACTGGCGTCGATCAACATGGTCATCGGCGCCTCCTTCGGCGGCGTTCCGGCGATGACCGCTACCTCGGGTCCGGGTTTCGCGCTGATGCTCGAGGGATTGGGGCTGGCGGTCGCGGCGGAAATCCCCGCGGTGGTGGTCGACGTGATGCGGGGCGGTCCCTCCACGGGTATTCCGACCAAGTCGGAGCAGTCGGACCTGAACATGGCCCTGTACGGCCTGCACGGCGACGCCCCGCACCTGGTGCTGGGGGCGTTGGATCATGCCGACTGCATCCTGACGGCGGAGTGGTCGGCGCGCCTGGCCGAAGCCCTCCAGACCGTCGCCGTGATGCTGACGGACCAGTACCTGGCGCAGTCGCGGGTGATCCTGCCGGAGCCGCAGTACACGTTGCCCGACATCCCGCCGCGGCTGCTCGCCGAACCCGGAGAAGGCTACCAGCGCTACGCCGTCACGGAGGACGGTGTGTCGCCGATGGCCATCCCGGGTGCCGAGTCCTGCGGCTACGTCGCCGACGGCCTGGAGCATGACGAACGCGGCAAGCCGTCCACTGCGGCGGCCCACCACCTCGCCCAGCTCGACAAGCGGAACCACAAGATCGAGTCGTTCGATTTCGGCGAGCACTGGGCGGACATTCGCGGCGCCGGCGCGACCGCGATCCTGACCTGGGGTTCCACCACGGCCGCCGCCCGCGAAGCCGCGGTACGCCTGGACGCGGCGGGCAGGCCGGTCAAGGTGATCGCGTTGCGCCTGCTGCTGCCGGCCAGCCCGGACCGGTTCGCCCGGGCCCTGGCGGGCGTGGAACGCGTCCTGGTCGTCGAACAAAGCCATGGACGCCAGTTCCACCGCTACCTTCGCGCCTTCTACGACATCAAGGCGGACACGCGGACGCTGGCGCGCCCCGGCCCATTGCCGATCACGCCCGGTGAAATCGTGGCGCACATCGAAAACTGGAGTTGAAACCGGTCATGACTGCCCGACAGCCGACATCCGCCAAACCCATCAGCCCGAAGGACTACAAGTCCGACATCAAGCCCGTCTGGTGTCCCGGATGCGGCGACTTCGCCGTACTCAACGCCATCGGCAAGGCCCTGGCTTTCCTTGAACTGCCGCGCGAGAACGTGGCCCTGGTGACCGGCATCGGCTGTTCCTCGCGCATCGCGGCATACACCAGCCTGTACGGTTTCCACGGCCTGCACGGCCGGGCTCTCGCGCTGGCCACCGGCCTGAAGGCGGCGCGCCGCGACCTCACGGTGCTGGTGGCCGGCGGCGACGGCGACGGGCTGTCGATCGGCGGCAACCACTTCATCCATGCCTGCCGGCGTAACATGGACATGACCTACATCATCATGGACAACGAGGTGTACGGCATGACCAAGGGCCAGGCCTCCCCGACCACCGCGCCCGACTGGGCGCACGGGAAGCTGACGCCCCGCGGCAGCGGCATCCGTCCGTTCCAGCCGGCG
>CALKKN010000207.1 GCA_937995275.1 uncultured Lysobacterales bacterium
CACCTGCTGCGCGGTAAGGTACTCGATGCCCTCGGCCTGCGACACCAGTCCACCGGTGTCGACCAGCAGGCTGGGGTTGCGTCCTACCCGCGAAATGCCGTACTGGCGGTCGCGGGTGACGCCCGGCAAATCGGCGACCAGTGCATCGCGGGTGCGGGTCAGCGCGTTGAACAGGGTCGACTTGCCGACGTTGGGCCTGCCGACGATGGCGACTACCGGCAGCATGGACAGGTCACGGTCAAACCCGGGCTGGCGTTAAATGGCCGCGCCGGCCCGATATGCGATCAGTTCGCCCTTGTGGGTGAGGACGAACAGCGTGGTGCCGACGGACATCGGTGCGGCAGCGAAACCCTTCCTGTCGGCCCGGACGCGGGCGACGAACGATCCGATGTCCTGATCGAGCCAGTGCAGGTAACCTTCCTTGTCCCCGACCACGACGTAGTTGCCGTAGAAAGCCGGCCGCGTCAGGCCGCGGTTGGTCATCTGCTCCAGCTTCCAGACCGTCGAGCCATTGCGCCGATCCAGCATCCACAGGTCGCCGTTTCTCTCGCTGATGACTAGGTTAGTGCGATCGACCTGGACCCCGGTCGCCGAGGAGATGTCCTTGAACCACAGCAGGCGCCCGGAGTCGGCTGCCAGGGATACCACCCGCGATTTGTAGCTCGACACGATCAGGTCCGAAGCGACCAACACCATACCCTGACCGATGTCGGCCAACCGCTCGAGTTCGGTGCGGCCCTCCTGCGAAGCGATGGTCTGGGACCAGATCACGCTGCCATCTGCGACGCGCAGGCTGGTCACGCTGCCGTCATCGTAGCCCACGAAAACCACGCCGCCCCGGACCAGCAGGTCGGCATTGCCGCGCAGCGTCAGCAGCGGCACGTTGTGATCGTGGATCCACAGCCGCCGGCCGCTGACGGCGTCCAGCCCGAAGACCCGGCCGTCGATGCAGCGCACGACGACGATGCCGTCCCCCGCCGCCGGCGGCGCCAGTACTTCCGACGACACCTGGGAGTTCCAGAGTTCCGCGCCTCCGTTCCGGTCGTAGGCGATCACGCGGCCGTCGATGGTGCCCATGTACAGTCGGTCGCTGTCGAGACCGGGGCCGCCGGAGAAGGCCTGTTTCGTCTTCAGTTGCCAAGCCTTGCGGCCCGACTCGGCATCTACCGCAACGAGGACACCTTCATGGTCGGCCGCGTACAGCAGGCCCGAGGAAAACGCGGGCCCCATGCTCAGGCCCTGCTTGCCCATGCCGTCACCGATGCTGGTCGACCAGACCTTGCGGACTTCAAGCGAGGACTCGAACTCGACCAGCGGTGCCGGGTCACCCGGCTCGGGATCGCCCCAACTGCGGATCCAGGTGCAGCCGTGCAGGAGCAGGCTGGCCAGCAGGATCGTCAGCGGGAGCGCGGCGCGCGTCACGATTCGGAGTCCTCAGGGGGGATTTCCGCCCCCATGGCCTGCAGCTTCATGACCAGTTTGCCGCGGTCGCCCACGCCGGCCTCACGCTGGCTCAGCGCCTCGAGATAAGCCGCCACCGCCTCGTCCCTGCGGCCCTGCGCATACAGAATGTCCCCGCGGACCTCGGCATAACGCGCCTCGAGGCCGGCAACGTCCTGCGCGCCGTCCAGCACCTGCAGCGCTTCCTCGGGGCGTCCCTGATCCAGCAGCAGGCGCGCGAGGCGCTCGCGCGCGACGGCGGACAGCGCCCTGGGGGAGCCGCTCTCGACGACGAATTCATACAATCCGATCGCCAGGTCCGGCTGATCGACCTCCACGCGCGCGCGCGCCATTTTCAGGGCTGCCATCGACGTGTAGGGCGAACCCGCATGGTCGTCCCGCAGGTTCTGGAAGTTCGACATGGCCGCGTCCAGCTGTCCGTCGGTGAGCAACTGGTCGAGCACTTCGAACTCGGTGGACGCCTGCTGACGGTCATTTTCCTGCCAGTTCTGCCACTGTTTGAAACCGAACAGGCCGCCGAATGCGATGACCAGTCCCATGACGATGGCGCTACCGTTCTCACGGAGCCACTTCTTGACGACTTCGCCCTGCTCGTGGGCGTCATAAATTTCTACCATTGCGATATCCGGGTGAACGAAAAAACAGTGAAGTTTAGCACGGTGGCGGCCTTGCGACCCTAGTTATTCAGCCAATTTTCCAGCCAGACCGCGAGCCCGTCCAGGCTCACGCGCTGTTGTTCGGCTTTTTCGTCGCGGAGGTGCTTGATCGTCACCGCACCTGCCGCCACTTCGTCCTCGCCCAGCACCAGAGCCAGGCTGGCGCCGCTACGGTCCGCCCGCTTGAACTGCGCCTTGAAACTGCCGCCGCCGAGATTCGACCGGATGCGCAGCCCCGGCACCGCTGCCCGAAGGCGCTCGGCCAGCACCAAGCCGCCCCTGACGGTGCCGCTGCCGGCCATGACCAGGTAGACATGCGGCACCTCCGAGGCCGGCTCGGCCTGCAGCTTCATCAACTCGACCAGGCGCTCCTGGCCCATCGCGAAACCGATGCCCGGCGAAGGGCGCCCACCCTGGATTTCCACCAGCCCGTCATAGCGGCCGCCGGCGCAGACCGTACCCTGTGCGCCCAACTCCCCGGTGATCCACTCGAACACCGTGTGGCTGTAGTAATCGAGGCCGCGAACCAGTCGCGGGTTAACCTCGTACTCGAGGCCGAACTGCTCGAGCAGCTCGAGGAACCCGGCGAAATGCGCTCGCGACTCCGGACCGAGGTAATCGCTGAGCAACGGCGCGTCCGTCAGCAACGCCTGCACCTTCGGGTTCTTGCTGTCCAGAATGCGCAGCGGGTTGCGTTCCAGGCGGTCCCGGCTGTCGTCGTCGAGCCGATCGCGGCGCGCGGCGAGAAAGACGCGCAAGTCTTTGCGAAAATCCGTGCGTTCGTCCGCCGTGCCGAGGGAATTCACCTCCAGCCGCAAGCCATGCAGCCCCAGCCCCTGCCAGACGCGCTGGCACATCGCGAGCAGTTCGGCGTCGATATCCGGGCCCGGTGCACCGAATACTTCGGCGCCCACTTGGTGGAACTGCCGGGTGCGGCCTTTCTGCGGGCGCTCACGCCGGAACATCGACCCCACGTACCATAACCGCAGAGGCGGGCCGTAGAGCAGTCCGTTCTGCAGTACCGCGCGCACGACCCCGGCGGTGCCCTCCGGCCGCAGGCTGAGCGAGTCGCCGTTGCGGTCTTCGAACGTGTACATCTCCTTCTCGACCACATCCGTCGCCGCGCCGATCGCGCGGGCGAAGAGCTCCGTCTTTTCAACGACCGGAATACGTATCTCGCTGTACCCGTAGGCCGCGAAGGTCTCCCGGACGGTGGTTTCCAGCCGGTGCCAGAGGTGCATCGCGTCGGGCAGGACGTCATGCATCCCGCGGATTGAATTGATGGTTGAAGTCACAAAAGCTGTCCCGATTTCTAAGGAGTCTCGCTTCCCTTCTTTCGCCTACGGCTCCTGTTGCCCGCCGCGGCTCCGACTCTCTCCACGGCAATCACGACCGAGGGCGCGATGCCGCGGGTTGGCCCGATTTTACCGGTTTCCGGCGGGTCGAGGGGGGTGTGTCAGCGGCTTTCCGGATTTTCGGCCAACGCGCTGTCCGCCAACGGTTCGGCAGCGAGCGTCAGGCGCGCAACGTCGCCGCGCGAGTAAGGACCCAGGTCGACCGGCTGGCCGTCCAGCGTGAGCACGACCGAGGAAGCGCGCCCGATCATGACCTGGAAAGGCCCGTCGCCATCGTATTCCCGGCTGTTGCCGGCCCTGATGAGGTCCTGTTCGAGCTGGGTGCCGTGGCCATCGACGATCTCCACCCAGGAATCGCCCGACGTGCTGATCCCGAGGTGATGCACGCCCGCTGCAGCCGGGGCCGCATCGCCCTGCCCGCCGATTGCAGCCCAGGCCTGCTCGGCGGTCGTCTTGCCGCTGAGCTCGCTGCGTTGTTGCAGCAATTCGACCGAGGCGATGGATGCGTTCAGGTGGGTGCCGGACGGCAGCGCGTCGCTCCCGGGCTCGGGGCGATCCTCCGTACTGCCATCCTGCGCGCCCGAGGTTCCCGCCATCAGTTGCGATTCACCCTGGGAGAAACGGACCGCCTCGTGGGTGAACTGCCAGGCGAGCGCCGCGATCAGCGCCGACGCCGCGAGATAGCTCGACGCCTTGAGCCACTTTTCCCCGCGGCCGCGCCTGGATTCGACGGAGAAGACCGACTGGATGTCAGGTTCGGCGCCCTGCACGTTCTCCATGTGATCCTCGAGTTCGGCCGGATCGAGGCCGAGAAAGCGCGCATAGTTCCGGATGTATCCCCGAAGGTAGACCGAGGGTATGTCAGCGGTATCGCCGCTCTCGATGGCAGCCAGCGTGCCGGGTTTGATCCGTGATCGGTCGGACGCCTGCTCCAGCGTCAGCCCCAGGCGCTCGCGATGATAACGCAGCAGATCCCCCGGGAGCATCGGTATAAGTTCTTTCTGGTTGGTCATTATTGTTCCCGACCGGCGTTTGCGCCGGTCCTGGCCGAGTCCGGGTACCGTTCCAGGAGTTCTGCCCGGTAGCGATTTGCAGCTTCCTCGTCGCCGAGCCGATGCTCGATTTGATACCCCAATGACAGGCTTTCCTCGTTCATGGGACCGACCGCCTCGTAGCGCTGGAGAAACGCACGAGCCCTCAGGAACTCCCCTTTCCGGTAGCTCACTTCCGCCATCGGCAAGAGCGACGATCCCAGTTTATCGTCATATTCAAACGATTGTCGCAGAAACGATTCGGCCTTGTCCAGATCACCGGCCGCCAGGGCGCACGATCCCGCGTTGGACAGCGCGATCGCGGGTGTCTGGTAGAACGGATCCTGCACTGCCGCGACGAAATACTGCTCGGCTTCCGCTGCCTGGCCGGACGCACAGAGAAAGGCCCCGAGGTTGTTGTTGACCTCGCCATCCCCGGGATCGTAGCGCAACGCTTTGCGATACTCCCGTTCGGCCTCGTCCCGCTGGCCGATGGTCTCGTACAGAATCGCCAGCAGCGTATGCGCGGGGGCATAGGTGTTGTCATAGGCCACCGCACGTTTCAGTTTTTCGAGTGCGATTTCGTACTGCCCGCGGTCCATGTACTGGCGCCCCAGCGCCGTGTTGGTCTCGGCCGCCTTCCGCTTTTCATTGTCGGCCGGCTGCGGGCTCGACGAGCAGGCCGCTACGGCCAGCAACAGGGTCAGGAACAGCAGTCCCGGAATCGCTCTCACCGGATGTGGGCCTCCATCTGAAGTTCGCGGATGCGCTGGCTGCGGCGGGTCCGGTCGAGGACCCTGCCGATCAACTGGCCGCAGGCGGCATCGATATCGCCGCCGCGGGTCTTGCGCACAGTGGCGATCAACCCGCCGGCCATGACGATCGACTGGAATTCACGGATGCGCTCCTCCGGCGAACAGCGATAGCGGGTGCCGGGAAACGGGTTGAACGGTATCAGGTTCAGCTTGCTGGGCAACCTGCGCAGCAGCTTGACCAGTTGGCGCGCATGATCCGGATGGTCGTTCACCCCGTCGATCAGTGTGTATTCGAATGTCACCGTGCGCTTGTGCTTGCCCGAGACATAGTCCCGGCAGCTACGCATCAACTCGGCGATCGGATACTTCCGGTTCAGGGGCACCAGGGTTTCGCGCAGGCGGTCCTCCGGAGCATGCAGCGATACCGCCAGGGCCACGTCGATCGTTTCGCGCAGACGTTCGATCCCGGGTACCAGCCCGGCCGTTGACAGCGTCACCCGCCTGGCGGCCAGACCGAACCCGAGATCATCGCGCAACAGCGACAGGGCCGGCGCCACGGCGTCGAAGTTCAGCAGCGGCTCGCCCATGCCCATCAGCACGACGTTGGTAATGTGCCGGCGGCCGTTGCGTTCGTGCCCCAGCGCACGCGCGGCCTGCCAGACCTGGCCGATGATCTCTCCAGTCGTCAGGTTGCGGCTGAACCCCTGGGCGCCGGTGGAACAGAACGTGCAATTCAGCGCACAGCCGACCTGTGAAGAGATACACAACGTGCCGCGGCCCGCCTCCGGGATGAAAACCGTTTCCACGGCATTGCCGCCGCCAAACCCCATCAGCCACTTGGTCGTCCCGTCCACCGACTGCTGCTCACCGAGGATACGCGGCGGTTCGATGGTGGCCAATTGCTGCAGCTTACGCCGCAGATCGAGCCCCAGGTTGGTCATGAGGCTGAAGTCGGTGACACCCTGGTGGTAGATCCACTTGAGCAGCTGTTGGGCGCGAAAAGACCGCTCACCGATCGATTCGAAAAAGGCGCGCAGACCTTTCTCGTCGAAGTCCAGCAGGTTGATGCGGGCGGCCGTCTCGGTCATGGTTGCTCAGCGGTACGCCCGGACCTCAGCGCGAAACGATGTCCGAATCGTCGAAAAAACACGCGATTTCGACCCTGGCCGTATCCGGGCCATCCGAGCCGTGAACCGCATTGGCATCGATGCTCCGGGCGAAGTCCGCGCGAATCGTGCCAGCGGCGGCTTCCTGGGGATTGGTGGCGCCCATCAGCTCCCGGTTGCGGGCAATCGCATCCTCCCCCTCCAGCACCTGGATGATCACCGGGCCCGAGGTCATGAACTCCACGAGGTCGTTGTAGAACGGCCGTTCGCGGTGAACGGCGTAAAACTCTTCCGCCTGGGCACGGGTCAGCTGCATCATCCGGGCGGCAACGATCTTCAGGCCTCCCTTCTCGAAGCGGCTGTAAATCTCGCCGATGACGTTTTTCGCCACTGCGTCTGGTTTGATGATCGATAATGTTCTCTCGATTGGCACTGAAAAAATCCTCTTATCTTTATGAAAAATATTAATATTCCTGAAACAAGGTGCGGCTGGGAAGCGGCTTTGCCAGATCAGGACAATTCTAAGGTCAACGGTACGGGCGTGCAATCGGGGTTCGGGTGCGCGATCGGGCGTCCCGGCGTCGGATCGGCCCCGGCCCCTGCTTGACCCTCGCTTCGCGCGGGCCATATGATGATGCGCAGCGCCAGCGATCCGGTCGCAGCGGTCCGCCGCACCGGCGCCCACTACAATAAGAACAAGCGCCCAGCAGAGGTCATCAATGGAAGTTCTGTACTTTTTTATACTGATCCTCACGGTCCTCATCCTGGCCTACAACCGTGTCCCCCTGCTGATGGCGATGGCCATCATGATCGGGCTGACCGTGGCCTGGACCGAACTCCGCCACCTGTTCTACGTGCCCAGCTGGTTCCGGTTCGCCAACGGCATCGTCGCCGTCACGCTGATCGGGTTCGCCATCACCCCGCTGCGGCGCCTGTTGATCAGTGACCGCCTTTTCGGCCTGTTTCGCAAAGCGCTGCCGCGCGTCTCGGACACCGAACAGGAAGCCCTGGATGCCGGCACGGTCTGGTGGGAGGGCGAGATTTTTTCCGGACGGCCGCGGTGGAAGAACCTCCTCAAGCTACCCGCGCCGGCACTGTCTGAGCGCGAACTCGCCTTCCTCGAAGGACCGGTCGAGGAACTGTGCCGCATGACGGACGACTGGGAGATCTGCGACACTCATCGGCGCCTGCCCGACGAAATCTGGGAGTTCATTCGCGAACACCGCATGTTCGGCATGATCATTCCGGAAGCATACGGCGGCCTGGAATTTTCGGCGCAGGCCCAGTCTGCGGTCCTCCTCAAGCTGGCCAGCCGCAACCTGACCACCGCCATCACCGTCATGGTGCCCAATTCCCTCGGTCCGGGGGAACTCCTGCTGCACTACGGCACCGAGGAACAGAGAAACCACTATCTTCCCCGCCTGGCCAGGGGCGATGAAGTGCCCTGCTTCGCGCTGACCTCACCCGCCGCCGGCTCGGACGCCGCCGGCATGACCGACGTGGGTATCGTCTGCAACGGGGAATTCGAGGGCAGGGAGGTACTCGGGCTCCGGCTCAACTGGAACAAGCGCTACATCACGCTGGCACCGGTCGCGACCCTGTTGGGCCTGGCCTTCAAGGTCCGTGATCCGGACGGCCTGCTCGGCGACGATCCGGAACCCGGCATCACCTGTGCGCTGATCCCGACTTCCACGCCGGGTGTCGACATCGGCTCCCGCCACATGCCCGTGGGCGCCGTGTTCATGAACGGCCCGACACGCGGGAAAGACGTGTTCATCCCGCTGGACTGGGTCATCGGCGGCCGGGAGGGTATCGGGCAGGGGTGGCGCATGCTGATGCAGAGCCTCGCCGCGGGGCGCGCGATATCGCTGCCGGCCCTTGGCGTGTCGGGCGGCAAGATGGCCGCGCTGATGGCGGGCGCCTACGCCCGCATCCGCAAGCAGTTCGACATACCCATCGGCGAATTCGAAGGCATCGAGGAGCCGCTGGCGAGGATCGGCGGGCGCACCTATAGGATGGATGCCGCACGGCTACTCACGCTGGTCGCACTGGATCAGGGCGAGCGGTCCGGTGTGCTGTCGGCAATCCTGAAGTACCAGCTGACCGAGGGTAACCGGCAGTGCATCAACGATGCCATGGACATCCACGGCGGCAAGGGCATCATCACCGGGCCATCCAACTATCTCGCGCATGCTTACCAGGCCCTGCCCATCTCCATTACCGTGGAGGGCGCCAATATCCTGACCCGCTCACTGATCATCTTCGGGCAGGGCGCCATCCGGGCGCATCCGTGGCTGCTCAAGGAGATCGATGCTGCCCGCAATCCGCGCCCGGAAGCCCGGCGTGCCTTCGACAAGGCACTGTTCGGCCACGTCGGCTACCTGATCAGCAACGTGGTGCGCGCATTTATGCTGGGCCTGTTCGGCGGCCTGGCCACGCGCTCGCCGCTGCGCGGGCCGACGGCCCGGTATTTCCGCCAGGTCAAACGCATGTGCGCCGCCTTCTGTTTCACCGCGGACATCGTACTGCTGCTGCTGGGCGGCAAGTTCAAGTACCGTGAAAAACTCTCCGGCCGGCTGGCGGACGCCCTCACCCACCTGTACATGAGCTGCGCCGTCCTCAAGCGCTTCGAGGACGACGGCCGCCCCGCCGAAGACCTGCCGCTTCTGACCTGGGCCATGGATGACAGCCTGCTCACGGTTCAGGAGAGCCTGAAGGGTGTCCTGGCCAATCTCCCGATTCCGATCATCGGCGGACTCGCCAAGGCGCTTGTTTTCCCCCTCGGCTCCCCCTACTCCCCGCCGGGGGATGCCATTGGCACGGAGATCGCCCGGCTGCTCACCACGGAAAACGCCAGCCGCGACCGACTCACAGCCGGGGTTTACTTGTCCGATACCGACGACGCCAGCGGCAAGGTCCACATGGCATTCCACCTGGCGCTGACCGCTGCCCGCGCTGAAAACGCCATCCGCAATGCACTGAACGAGCCTGTCACGTTCGAGAATTACGAAACTCTGGTGCGCAAGGCGGTCGAGAGCGGCGTCATCACGGAGGAGCAGGCGACCTCGGTCAGGCTGTCCCAGGAAGCCACCCGGGCCGTCATCGACGTGGACGAGTTCTCGCGTGCGGAAATCGAGGGTTTTGGCGAGCCCGCCTTCCGACCGGCGGTGCACGGCGACTGAAGCGGAGCGTGCCGGGTTTCCTGTCCGGGACTCCTTTCATTCACCCCGGGGTGAGATGAATTCCGTCAGCTCCGCCCGAAGCCGCCGGCCGTCCTCGTACCCCAGTCGGATAAGCTCCGAACAGTAGGCCGCCTCGAAGAGCAGGTAGCTGGCCAACCGCCAGTCGCGTCCCCAGCCGCCGAGCGTACGCAGCAGCATGCGCACGGCGCCGGGAACGTCTTTCGCGTGTTCGCGCGTCACCTCGCGGAGGTCGCGGCTCGGCCGGACCACCAGCGTATCAATGTGCCGCAGCCCGGCACCGGCGCGGGCGTCCGGCGGCACGTGCGCGAGCGTCCGGTTGATGC
>CALKKN010000208.1 GCA_937995275.1 uncultured Lysobacterales bacterium
GGCAACGAGGACTGGCCGCACTACATCGAGAACGCGCTCCGCGCCCACAACCTCTACGATCTCGACAAGGAGTACGTGGTGGAGGAGGGCGAGGTGGTGATCGTCGACGAGTTCACCGGCCGCAAGATGCCGGGCCGGCGCTGGTCGGACGGCCTGCACCAGGCGGTCGAGGCCAAGGAACAGCTGAAGATCAAGGAGGAGAACCAGACTCTCGCCACGATCACGTTCCAGAACTACTTCCGCCTCTACGACAAGCTGGCCGGCATGACCGGAACGGCCGACACCGAGGCCTACGAATTCCAGTCGATCTACGGCCTGGAGGTGGTCGTCATCCCCACCGCCAAGCCGATGGTCCGCGACGACAAGGACGACCTGGTCTTCCTGAAGGCCGAGGTCAAGTACAAGGCCATCATCGACGACATCGAGGACTGCGTGAACCGCGGTCAGCCGGTGCTGGTCGGCACCACGTCCATTGAGACCTCGGAGCTGCTCTCGGGCATCCTGAAGAAGCACAAGATCAAGCACGAGGTGCTGAACGCCAAGCAGCATGAGCGCGAGGCCGCCATCGTGGCCCACGCGGGCCGGCCCGGCGCGGTGACCATCGCCACCAACATGGCCGGCCGCGGCACGGATATCGTGCTGGGCGGCAATCTGGCCGCCGAACTGGCCGAGCTGGGCGAGGACGCCACCGAGGAGCGGCGCCAGCAGGTCAAGGACGACTGGCAGAAGCGCCATGAGACCGTGGTCGCCGCCGGCGGCCTGCACATTGTCGGCACCGAACGCCACGAGTCGCGGCGCATCGACAACCAGTTGCGCGGCCGGTCGGGCCGCCAGGGCGACCCGGGCTCGTCGCGCTTCTACCTGTCGCTGGAAGACAGCCTGATGCGTATTTTCGCCTCCGACCGCATGTCGATGCTGATGCAGCGGTTCGGCATGAAGGAGGACGAGGCGATCGAGGCCGGCATGCTGAACCGCGCCATCGAGAATGCGCAGCGCAAGGTCGAGGCGCACAACTTCGACATCCGCAAGCACCTGCTGGAATACGACAACGTGGCCAACGACCAGCGCCGCGTGGTCTACCAGCAGCGCACCGAACTGATGGAGGCCGACGAGATCGGCGACACCGTCGTCGACATGCGGCACGACGTGTTCGAAGAAGTCATCAACCGGTACATTCCGCCGGGCAGCATCGACGAGCAGTGGGACGTGCCGGCCCTGGAGAAGGCGCTGGAAGGCGAGTTCGGCATCGGTGTGCCGGTCGGCGAGTGGCTGGAGGCGGACGAGAGCATCCACGAAGAGGTGCTGCGCGAGCGGGTTCTCGAGACGGTCGACGAACATTTTGCCGCCAAGGAGACCATGACCGGCCCCGAGGTGATGCGGCACTTCGAAAAGGCCCTGATGCTGAACGTGCTCGACCAGCAGTGGAAGGATCACCTGGCGAGCATGGACTACCTGCGGCAGGGCATCGGCCTGCGCGGCTACGCGCAGAAGCAGCCGATGCAGGAATACAAACGCGAGTCCTACGGCATGTTCACCGAGCTGCTCGACAACATCAAGCTGGAGGTCATCCGCATCCTGGCCCGCGTGCAGGTAAGGGCGGAGGAGGATGTCGAGGCGGTCGAGGCCAAGCAGCGCGAGGAAGCGCAGATGCAGTTCCGCCACGACGAGGCCCGCTCAGCCACCGCGGCGCGTCCGGACGCCGCGCAGGCCCCCCCGGAGCCTTACGTCCGCGAGGGCCGCAAGGTGGGCCGCAATGAACCCTGCCCCTGCGGTTCAGGCCAGAAGTACAAGCACTGCCACGGGAAGCTGGCCTGAGAGCGCCTTTGGGAAATCCCTGTAGGAGCGGCTTTAGCCGCGATTGATGCCTGACCTGAGTTGAGACCTCTAATCGCGGCTAAAGCCGCTCCTACAGGGCATCGTGGCATCGGCAGCGCCGGGTTTCAGTTCGCGCACAACAGTGAATAATCCAGGTCCAGGTCATCCGCGGACCAGCCCATCGACGTAACTTGCTCTCTCAGTTCACCCAGATAACTGGCCGGAACCCGTTCCAGCGGGTGGTTTTGACTGATCGTCTCGAGAATCCGATAGCGCAGCACAAGATCGTTCCCGGTGACGTAGGGCCACTTTACCGACCTCAGCCAATCGAGAATCTCCTCGGCCTTCCGCCAGTTCTCAAGTTGCACGTTGGCCATGGCGGCGGACAAATATTCCCGGTGATCCCAGACCTCAATTCTCTCCAACAGATCCGCTGCGACCTGGTTCAGGCCCAGTGACAGGGCTCGGTAGGCCGCGAATCGCAGCTGCATTTCGTTGCCCATTCCGAGTGAAGCAAACTGCCGAAGAAACTCGGTATGATCTGATTGCCGGGCATAGCTCAGCATGAATCCCAGATTAGGCAGGAGCGAAGAAGTCCGGGGAAGGGTCAGCATGGCCTGTACCTGTTCTGTTGCCAGCCCCTGTTTATCCGCCTCTGCAAAACAGGCTGGGTTTCCCAACAATCTGCCCGTCACCGGAAAGCTCGGATTGTCGCGAGTGAAAAGGGAATAGGTCTGGTCCGCGTGATCGAGGCCCAACACCCCGGCTTCATGCATCACGGAATACGCTCTTCTGTCACTTTCAAGCAGCGCAAATTCGATGTCGTATTTTTCGACCTCCTCAATCAGAGTCTGTGGATCATTGCGGGCTTTGAGAAATCTCTCGTAGTGTTCGGGGGGGTAGAGGATGTTCGTACGGCCGTCGATGTAAACCGTGCTGTCGGGGCCAAGCGCGTGAATGATATAGCCGCCGATGCCATACTCGTTGAAGATACGCCCCGACATGCGCTGGTCCTGCATGTACGCGACGACGAACTCCGGACGTTTGGAAGAAGAGATCTTGTTCTCTTCCATGTAATCACGCGCGAGAGAGACGACTGAATACAGGGCCGTCAAAACGACCAGGCCCGCCGCGATCGCAGTCGATCTCCGCAGTGCCTGACTGCTTCGCTGCAGTGCAGCCTTGATGTCCAGGTCGCTGGCCAGTGAGGCGAAGAAGCACAGAATAATAATCCCGGAGGGGGTGATCAGGCGTACCATTCGAATTGAGGAGTACGTCAAGACAAGCGTTACGATCAGGTATCCGAACTTGCGCTGCTTTGCGGCAAGACCCATCGTCAAGAGCGCTACCAGCGCCATGCCATAAATTCCAACTACGTTGTTGTATACCCCGGCGGATACATATTCCTGGATGTAGTCCTTCCATTCCGGGGCAAATTGAAGCGCACCAATCACCGGCGGGTGAAATCCCCTGTTCAGCATACCCACGCCCAGTACGACGAGCCCCCATGCCAGCAATTTGGCCCAATCCGAAAGCGCTGCCTTGCCCTTGAGCTGTAGAACGGCCGCATCCACGAAAAACCCGAAAAAAATGATGTAACCCAGCACCGACGAGTGGTAGTTCGTCCAGAACAGCATGAGTAGGGCGATAGGCAGTACGTTTCCCGTTGTCACTCGTCCACGTGCCCTGTGATAAAGCATGACGGCAAGGATCGACAGGCTGTAACTGAGCAACTCCGGGCGG
>CALKKN010000209.1 GCA_937995275.1 uncultured Lysobacterales bacterium
ACCCACAAGATCGATCCCGACGTCGACGAAACCCGCGAATACCTGTTCGAGGATCTGGCGTACGCGCAGTCGCTGAAGGCGGCCGGCTACGTGGGCGGGGTCGGCGCCGTGCCGATCGACGCACCGCGCGGCAACCTCACCGGCGACCCGTGGTTCACGGACGGCTATCGACTTGTGCTGTGGGTGAGTTCCGAGCCGACACCGATATCGAAAATCCAGTTCCTGGACTGGCGTCATCCGGAAGAGGTTCACGGGCGCCAGGATTGATGGCGTGACGACCACAACCGACAAGACCATTCGCATCATCGGCGTGCCGCTGGACCTCGGCGCCAGCCGCCGCGGCACCGACGTCGGACCCTCCGCGCTGCGTATCGCGGGTCTCGGCAAGGCATTACGGCGCATGGGCTACGAGGTCGCGCTCGAAGAGGACATTCCTGCCCCGGCCATGGAAACCCGCCGCTCCGAGGACTTGAAGGCGCGCTACAAACCGCAGATTCTGGACGTCTGCACGCGCCTGGCCGAACGTGTCAAGGCGGTCCTGGACGAAGGGGATTTTCCGCTGGTCCTGGGTGGGGACCACTCCATTGCCATGGGCACGGTCGCGGGCACCGCGGCCCACTGCCGCGATCGGCAGCAACCCATCGGCCTGATCTGGTTCGATGCCCACGGTGACATGAACGTCCCCGGCGTATCGCCGAGCGGCAACATCCACGGCATGCCGCTGGCGCACCTGCTCGGTAAGGGCGACGACGACCTCAAGAATATCCTGGACTTCAGCCCGAAAGTGAAACCGGAAAACGTTGCGCTGATCGGCGTGCGCGCCATCGACCGACACGAGCGGGAGATCATCCGCGAATCGGGAATCCACGCCTTCACGATGCGCGAGATCGACGAGCACGGCATGGCGGCCGTCGCCCGCCGCGCGCTGGAGATCGTCAACGAAGGGACCACCGGATTCCACGTCAGCTTCGACGTCGACGGCTGCGACCCGACCGTGATCCCGGGCTCGGGCACGCTGGTGCCCGGCGGCGTCAGCTTCCGTGAGGCGCACCTGCTGATGGAATACGTGGCCGACGACGGCAAGCTGCTGTCGCTGGAGATCGTCGAGTTGAACCCCTTCCTCGATGAACGCAACATCAGCGCCCAGCGCACGCTGGAACTGATCCTCAGCGCGATGGGTAAGAGCATTCTCTAGCCGCCCTGCCCTCGCGACCTGACCGGCCCCGCTTCGGCAAACTGTTCGTTATAGAACTATAAATCCGTCAGTTCAAGCGTCGAGGGCTCGAACATCTCTTCCACGCTCAGCCGGCGGCCGGCCAGTCCCTGTTCGTGCATGTAGCGGAACAGTGTATCCAGGGCCTTCCGGTTCGGCCCCAGGCCATACGGAAGAAAGTTCCTGCCCATCAGACTTTCCGTGGCAGCCAGTTCCTGTGCAAACCACGGCAGCGTCCGCAGGTACCACTTCGCCCGCATGTCCGCATAGGTCAGGGATTTGGCTTCGCAATAGGCTTCGAAGACCGCCCGGGGCAGCCACGGATGTTCTTCCGCCAAATCGTTGCGTATCGCGACCGCGTGCATGATCGGAAAGATGCCGGTCTTGGCAAAGTAGTCCTGCTCTGTCTTGCGCGGGTCGGTGAACAAGCGCCGGATTTTTGGGTTGCCCTCGACAAATGCCCGCGGCTCGGCAGCGTGAAACAACGCGTCCACGTCACCGTCGAGCAGCAGGTCGGATTCGTCCTTGCCGGGTGGCCCGACACTGATGGAGAGGCCTTCCGGCAAAACCTGTTCCTGCTTCGAAATGGCGCCGGATTCCCCGGCAGACGAATCCGCCGCCGAAATCACCCAGTCGATGTCCTCGGGCCGGACACCGTATTCGTCCTGCACAATGCCCCTGATCCAGGTCAGCGACGTGGACGAGTAGCCGGGTGTGCCGACCCGCTTGCCTTTGAGCCGCCCAGGATGTTCGATGCCCCCGTCGGCATGCACGAAAATGCTCTTGTGCCGGAACACCCGCAGCGGGAATACCGGAATCAGCGAGTAGGCGCGAAAGCCCTCGTCGGCATACGCCCCGATATACGGGGACAGTCCGATTTCGGTAAAACCGAGCGTACGCGGCCCGGAGAACACGTGGGTGTTGATGTCGCCGATCTTACCCGGCCTAAAACTGATCTCGCAGCCCTTGACCCGGACCTTGCCGGTCGCGAGGCCGCGAATGTGCTCGTGGGGATACCCGGAGACATCCAGCCTGATGGCTCCGGTCTCCGAATCGCCGGGTCCGTCGGCGCCAGCAAGGCCGGTCAAACCGGGCGCCCCCAGGGCGGAGGCGGCCAGGCCGAACCCACCCATCCTGAGGAAACGACGCCTGGAGATGCTCACCGAAAACGCCCGCAATCAGGCCTCATTCGCACCAGCCGGCGCCCTGCCCATTCGCGGGACTCGACAAGTGGCGTCGCGCCCCTGTGTCCGCTCATCTCTCCGCCCTACAAGTTGGGGGTATTCATCATGAACAGGAATTCCTGTACCGCCGCCTGGGACTCCGGCCGCAGGTTCTCGATGCCCTGGTAGGGCATGCCGGTGGCCGGCCCCTGGTCCGGGTACTTTTGCTTGCGCGCCAGGTGGCGCTTGACCATGCGAACGAACTTGGCGCCGCCCCAGGCGCCGACCTCCGTCGAGACCGGCCACTCTTCGCGGGTGTCGCGGAACAGGTCGTAGAAGTCCGCGATGATGGCGTTCTCGATCTTGCCGCCCGGAATCTTCAGCTTGAACTGTTCCTTGATCACCGCCTCGAGGGCATTGATGTTGTAGAGGAAGACATAGTCACGGCGGCTGTAGGTATCGCCATTCAAGAGCAATGAGGTCTGATCGACCCCGTCGATGATCCGGTCGGTGGGAATCTCGTCCATGGCTCCACCCAGCCGGGCAATGGTCGTGAACAGATCCGTCACATGAACGATGTCGCCGGCCACCGAGTCGGCCTCGATCATTCCGGGCCAGCGCACGAAGGCATCCACTCGAACGCCTCCCTCGGTTGTATAACCCTTACCGCCCTTGAATATCATCGGCGTGTAGCCGGACTGCGACGAGTACTTGGTGAAGTGGCCGTTGTCGCCCATGACGACGACCAGGGTATTGTCAGCGACCCCCAGTTTCTCCATTTCCTGCATGAGTTCGCCGATCCACTGGTCGAGCAACTTCATCTTTTCGACGTACACGCCGCCATTCGGCGTGGTGTACTCATCCGTGGTGGTGCGCGGCCCGGTCAGCGGATACAGGGGCCAGTACTGAAGGAAGAACGGTTCGTCCTCGGCGGCCAGTTTGCGCAGGTGCTCCATCGTCTGTTCCTGGGACCGGACGTTCATTGCGTGGTACTTGGCCTCGGTCCAGCGCTCGCCGGGCTGCATGTGGACCTCGCGCACCGTTTCGCCGCGTGAACCTTCGACACCCGTCACCATCGCCGATGCATCGGTGCGCAGCCAGCGGTCGATGGTATAGCGGTCGTCGTAGTTGTTGTCGCCAATACCGATGCTGACCTCCTCGTCGGCGGCGTCATCGTGGAAGATGGTCAGTTGCCCCTGCTGGTGGATGGGAAACGCCGCGTAATCGAAACCCTGCATGTTCGGCCAGGCTTCCCGGATGTCTCCCATGTGCCACTTGCCGATGTGCACGGTGTTGTAACCCGCCTCGGAGAGCACTTCCGCCAGCGTCACCTCTTCATCGGCCAGCCCGAAGCCAGAAATGTCCACCGCGGTGTTGCCCATGCCGTTGCGAAAAGGCTGCCGGCCGGTCATGAACGCCACGCGGGTCGGCGTGCAGGACGGCTCCGTGTACATCCTGGCCAGGCGCATGCCCTCACGGGCGATTGTGTTGATGGCGGGTGTCTTGTACCCGCGAATGGCATTCAGGGTTTCGCTGCCCAGGTCGCCGAAACCAATGTCGTCGATCAGGATGTAGAAAATGTTCGGTGGTTTGCCGCCGTTATTCTTCCGGAATGCCTCCAGGCGTTCGTCGAGTGCCCTGTCCTCCTGCGCCCAGCGCTCGGCGTTTTGCTGCTTCAAAACATAAAACTCGGCGTCATGTACCAGGTCCGCTGCCATCGCTGGCGTCAGTGCGAGGCACAACAGCGCTACCAGCACAACTCTCGATAAACGATTCATGGTTTTCTCCACTTTTCTCTCACGCTAACTTTGCTTGGTTCGGATTACTGGCGGTCATTCTAAGGCAGATCGAGCAAAATGTATTTGCATTGGGCCGAACATTTCCTTCCAATCCTGATTTTCTCAGCGCTCCAATACCTCCCCGAGCGCCGTACCCTGAGCGGAAGCCGGAGGGGACATGCCCAGGAAAGCGGCAATCGTCGGCGCGACGTCCGCGGGCTGAACCGGACGATGGACGCGCTGCGCGGCGATACCCGGCCCGGCGAAAACCAACGGCACGTGGGTATCGTATTTCCACGGCGAGCCGTGCATGGCCGCCACGGGGCCCTTCTCGAAGTTGAACCAGTACGGGCGCTGCACCACGTAGATATCACCGGCCCGTTGCGGATGGTAGTTGTTGCGAATCCGCCGGGCCATGTCGCGGTCCGTCACGGACGCCAGCCGGCTCGTCGTGACGGCTGCGTGCACGCCCGGCTCGCGCTCCAATACCGACGCCATGCGGGCCGAGGCTTCCTCCACATCCATTCCGGCGGCGATTATCCTGTCGTGATCGAGGTACAAGTAGGGCCGATAGAAGAATCTCACCACGCCTTCGATGCCCAGTTGCTCATCGCCGATGCGGTTGGCCGAGGCCTCGATATCCTCCGAATACAGGCGACCTGCCGGAATGCCGAGTTCAGTGGCATATTCCGGCATTTC
>CALKKN010000210.1 GCA_937995275.1 uncultured Lysobacterales bacterium
TGGCCAGGTACCAGGCCTTGGCCACGTTCGCCGCCAGCGACATGCGCCCGGCCTGGAAGTCCGCCTCGGTGGCGCGCAGATTCTCATCGGCGGCGTTGACGCCGGCCTGGATACGGCCCCAGACGTCCGCCTCCCAACTCACCCCGAAGCCGCCCGAGGCCACATTCTGCTCCACGGCCGCGTTGCCGCCGGTGCCGGACAAGCCGGCGCCGACACCCACCATGGGTTTCTTGGCCGAGGCCGCCAGCCGGGTGGAGGCTTCCGCGCGGTCGACGTTGGCCGACAGGATGCGCATCTGGGGGTTCTGTGTGCTGATGGCCTCGGCCACCAATGCGTTCAGCTGCTCATCGTTGAAAGAGGCGATCCAGTTGTCGTCGACCTCGCCGGCGTCACCGGCCGGGGCGGCCCACTCGGCGCGCACCGCGGTGGTTTCCGGCAGGGCGTCCTCGACCACCGCCTGCCGTTCCGGCGCCTCCTGGACCTGCGAGCAGCCGGCCAGAAGGAGGGAACAAGCCAGTTGCAGGAGCTGCCTATTCTTCATCTGCCTTCGCGTCGGCGGATTCCGGATTCGGGATGTCGGTCACGTCGATGCGGAAATGCAGAAGCCGTGCCCAGACCATGGCAACCAGCCAGCCGACCCCGCCGGCCGGCAGTCCCAGCCATCCGAGCAGGTTGATAGCCTCCGCATTCGGGTGGTTGCGCTTGCGCGCCTCGCGGCCCGGCAGGGCCGGGAAACTGATCAAGGCCTTGTCTCGCACGACCACGTCCTGCAGCGCGACCTGCTGGAATAGTCCTTGTACGTACATGAAATCCGTGTGCATGAAGGTCATCACGGACCGCCCGGGCGATACCTGCTGGCCGGGTTTCAGGAACAACCGCGGGACGAGCCCTTTGCCCGGTGCGCGCACCTCGCAATTCGCCAGGTCAAAACGGGCGCCCGCGAGCTGGGCTTCCAGCTGCCGCGTTTCGGCCACGGCCTGCTGGTATTGAAAACGCGATCCGGCGTCGGCCTCTGCCAGTTCCTCGAATTGTCCCTGGCGCAACTTCGACAGTTCGAGGGCGGCTTCCAGTGCATCGACGCGGGATTCGTACAGGGTTGGATCGATGGTGAGCAACACGGCGCCTTCTTCGACAACCGTGTTCCGTTCCACCAGCACCTCGTCGACCCGGCCATTGACCTGGGGAGCGATTTCGATAACGAACGTGGTTACAGAGGCCAGTGCCGATGCGGGTGTCTTGGTGCGCAGTTCGGTGATCACGCTGAGGAATATGAACACGCCCAAAACGACGATGGCGGTCCTGGTGAAGATGTTTAGCGGCAGCCAGCGGAACCTGAAAAACACCAGGTATACGATTGCGGCATAGGCGCCAACGATGATAAGCATGAATCGGCCTCCCTACGGGATGAATGATCGATAATATCCCAATCATCCGGGCCCGGTGACTCTGCTCAGAATCACACATATCAGACGGCTGTCGTACCATTTGTCTATACTTTGGTGACTGCGGTCAAGGGTCCACCTGTAAAATCTTGGGAGAACCACGATGCGAATCCAACTTACAAAGTGTCTCTTGTGGCCGGTGGCAGGGTTGTGCCTGCTGTTTCTGACTCCTGGTTTCGCGGTCGCCCAGGACAGCATGCCGACGGAGGACGACATCATTGGCAAGATTGGCAAGCCGGAGTTTTCACCTTACGTCGGCCACTCTTTCCCGATGCGCGTCCTGTGGGGTGATACGCACCTGCACACCGCCGTATCGGTCGACGCCGGCACCCTGAACCGGCTCAGCCAGGAGGACGCCTACCGGTTCGCGCGCGTCGAGGAGATCACCTCGACCACCGGGGTGCGGGCGCGGCTCTCACGTCCACTCGATTGGCTGGTCATTTCCGACCACGCTGAGATGTACGGCCTGATGCCCCAGTTGCTGCGCGGCGACCCGGAAATCCTCGCCACCGAGAAAGGCAAGCAATGGTACGATATGCTCAAGAGCGGTGACAAGGAGCAGATTCTCGACGCGGTGTGGGACATCATCGCCTCGCTGCAGCAAGAGGACCCGCCGATCGCCAACGACCGGGCCGTGCGCAAGGCCTGGCACGCTTACACCGAACTGGCCGACCGCTACAACGAGCCGGGCCGCTTCACGGCCATCATCGGCTGGGAATACACCACGCGCGGCGGCTTCAACATGCACCGCAACGTCTTGTTCCGCGAGGGTTCAGCGGTCGCCAAGCAAGCCGTGCCGTTTTCACAGTTCGACAGCCAGAACCCCGAAGACCTGTGGGACGCATTGGATGCATTGGAAGCCCGCACCGGCGCCGACGTTCTGGCCATTCCGCATAACGGCAACCTGTCCAACGGCCTGATGTTTTCCGTCGAGACCAACGCCGGCAAGCCGTACAGCCGTGAACTCGCGGAGCAGCGCATCCGCCTGGAGCCAGTGATCGAAGCCACCCAGATCAAGGGTGACAGCGAGGCGCATCCCTTCCTGTCGCCTGACGACGAATTCGCGGATTACGAGACCTGGGACGCCGCCAACCTCGACGGCACCGAGGTCAAGAAAAACGAGATGCTGCAGTACGAGTACGCGCGGGCTGCGCTGAAGAACGGCCTGGCGATGGAGCGGAAACTCGGCGTCAACCCGTTCAAATTCGGCATGATCGGCAGCACCGACTCACACACCTCGCTGCCGGCCATAGAAGAGGAAAACTTCTTCGGCAAGCACTCCGGCGTCGAACCCGGTCCCCACCGCTGGGAGCACGTCGTGATCGAATCGCCGATGGATCCCAACCTGACCGTGCTCGGCTGGCAGCAGGCGGCCGCCGGCTACGCGGCGGTCTGGGCCACCGAGAATACCCGTGAAGCCATCTTCAATGCCCTCGCTCGCAAGGAAGTCTACGCGACGACGGGGCCCAGGATGAGG
>CALKKN010000211.1 GCA_937995275.1 uncultured Lysobacterales bacterium
CCAACTGGCCGGAAGCTGGCCAGAATTGGGGTGAGAGGCGGTTAGGACAGCCGGAGGCGCTTATCGAGGCGCTGGATCGGGGAGAGTTGGGTGTCGATCGGCCGGTGCGGGGTCGGGGACTGCATGACATGGCGAGTCAGAAAGGTATCCGTGGTTCCGGCACCAAGCTTTCCGGGGAACTGGGAATACGCCGTTACGGCCAGTCCTCTATCAAGCCGAGGTCGCCTTCCGCTTCCCCGCAATCTTCCCCATCGCCTGGTCGATGAAACCCTGCGCCGGTTCGGGCGCCTGCTCCTCCAGTTCGTCCCACTCTTCCCGCAACCCGGTCAGCGCGGCGGCGATCTCGTCGTCGGTGCCAAGCAGAACTTCGTCCATCTTGCGGCGCAGGCTGCCGAACCGGATCCCGGCCTGGTGGTGCTTCTCGGCCAGCACCGGGTAGTTCAGAAAGGTCTGGAGGCCGGACAGCACGGCATTGAGGATGCTGATGGTGCCGACAATCAGCAGCAGCCGCGGGTTGGTCGACTCACTCATCGAAGCGAATACGGTGGTGCCGACGATCACCGACACGGCCGTCGCGGGTACACCGAACCACCGACCGCGCCGGCGGTAGGCCGCCGACGCCTTGCGGTGGGCGATGTGGGCGATGCGGACGCCGCTGCGCCACTGCTGGAGGAGGTCCCGGGCTTCCATGTCAGGGCAAGTATAGTCGAGATCGCGGTTGACTCTCTCCGGCCCGGGCCGAGCGGACCGCGGACTGCCCATCCAGATCGACCGGCGCCTGGCACCTGCTGGGCAGGTAAATTCATGCATGAAGATGAATTAATAGCTGTGTATTTACAGAGACTTAGGTCATTTCCACCCGACGCGTCCCGTGGTATGGATAATCGATCGGGCGAACGGAATCGCGCCGGAGGAGCAAGCACCCCCAGATCCCCTACCCCAAGTTAATGCAGCCAGCGGGCTCCCGCCGTGGAGCCCATCTATCGTGAGGAGGAGACAATGAAGAAGACGCTACTGAGACCGGCCTTGCTGGCGCTCGCGCTGACTGCCTGGGCAGCGAGTGACGTGGCCGACGCCGGCCCGTCGGCCAAGTTGAAAGTCGACGACGCGAAGGTGGTTTTCTGCGAGGCGCTCGCGCCGCCGCCGAGCGGGGTGTGCAGCGTCACCCCCGGCGACACGTCGCTGCTGATCCGCGGCAACGTCCTGGATTTCGACACGGTCTACCAGGGCGGCGAGGTGCTGGTAGATGCGACCGGGCTGATCTGGTACGTCGGCTGCGGTGCGAACCGGCCGGCCGACCTGGACGTCTCGACCGCCACGCGCATCGACTGCGCGGACGGTGTCGTCTCGCCCGGGCTGATCAACGCCCACGACCACCAGTACTACGACCAGAACTACCCGTTCCCGGACACGGGCGACCGCTATGACCACCGCAATGACTGGCGTCCTTCACCCGACATTTCCGCCCCCGGCGATTTCGACCAGGAACAGGTCGCCTGGACCGAACTCCGGCAGGTGATGGCGGGCACGACCTCGATCACCGGGTCGGGCTACGAATTCGGGTTCCTCCGCAATGTCGACGCGCCCTGGTGGTCCTATCCCCTGTTCGACGACAGCCTGTGGGACCTCGAAGTCGAGTATCCCGTCCAGATCGTCACGGACACCTTCCCGCTGGAGGACCCCTGGGAATACCAGCAGTACACGGACTGCGGCGACTACACCTACCTCGGCAGGCGAAAGAACTACTACACCGACGTTTACGTGCCGCATGTCGCAGAGGGTGTCAACTCGGCCGCCGCCACCGAGTTCGACTGCCTGGCCGAGGTCGACGACATGGTCACCGGCGACTTCGCGATGGTGCACGGCGTAGCGCTGACCGCGCACGACGGCCGGCTGCTGGCCGAGAGCCGGGCATCGCTGATCTGGTCGCCGCGCTCCAACGTGTTCCTGTACGGCAACACCGCGCTCGCGCCGATGCTCAAGAACCAGGGCGTGCTGCTGTCCATCGGCACGGACTGGACGCCGTCGGGCTCGATGGCGCTCGGCCGCGAACTGGTCTGTGCGGACGAGATGAACCACACCTACTTCAACCGCGCCTTCAGCGACCGCGAACTGTGGCTGATGGCGACGCTGAACCCGGCCATCGCGCTGCATGTGGCCGATCGCATCGGGCGCCTGCAGGCGGGCTATTTCGGCGACATTTCGATCTTCGACGGGCGGGGCTACGGGAACCCCTACCGCGCGGTCATCGAAGCCGACGCCGCAAGCACGGCGTTGGTGCTGCGCCGCTCTTCCATGCCGTCTCCTTTCTACGGAGGCCCGACCTATGTCGGCAGCATCGCGCTGAGCGGCGATGCATCCATCATCGAAAGCCTGCCCGATACGCTGCACGAGTTCTACGCACCGTTTGTCGGGTATCCCGGTCCGCTGTGCGAGCCCATCGACGCGTGCGGCGTCGCGAAAATGGTCTGCCCCCTGCGGGAAACCTGGTACCTGGACGACTTCATTCCCGACGAACCGTCCATCAGCCCGCTGACGCTGGCCGCCCTGCAGGCCGCCAACAAAGACTCCTACCCGCTGTTCTTCTGCGGCGCCCCGCCCGACGAGCCGACCTGCGTGCCCTACCGCGAGGGCGAGTATGACGGCATCCAGGTGCGCGGACCCGCCAGCCGCAGCGACCGGGACGGCGACGGCATCGTCGACAACCGCGACAATTGCCGCAAAGTCTTCAATCCGATCCGGCCGATGGACGACGGCTTACAGACGGACAGCGACGGCGACGGCCGCGGCGATGCTTGTGACAAGTGCCCGCTTGATGCCGGCCCG
>CALKKN010000212.1 GCA_937995275.1 uncultured Lysobacterales bacterium
GTAGCCACTCCAGCGCGCCCAGCACCAGGAGAACCTGGAACAGGCGCGGAACCCAGGATTTACGCAGGAACAGCAGCACCGGCACGGCGATGCACAGGCCGGCGGCCAGGGTCTGGCCGGGCCGGAAAAAATGGGCGGCCAACAGCAGGAAACTGAGAATGACGGGCAGTAGCCTGAGGATGTTCATGGTGGTTTTCCCGGATTGGCGCAACAGTATCGGTGCGAAAGGGTCTTCGTCGCAAGACGGATCGCGCGGTTGCCACCGGAATAGGCCGCTGCTGCTCACCGATGACTGGTCCGGCCTGTGCGGCGGGCAGGCTGGAAGGCCGCATTCAGCAGGGCGCCGGGCAACCGGCGCCTGCGGTCCGCTCCCTGCGCCTCATACCGTGGGTCTCACGTTGGCGTTCAGTCGGAACAGGTTGGTCGGATCGTACTGGTTCTTGACCCTGACCAGGCGTTCGTAGTTGCCCTGGTAGTTGCGGTTGACGGTCTTCGCCGCCTGATCGGCGGGCACGCGGCCAATGGCGCCGCCCGAGTGCTGGAAGAACATGGTCGTGCCGCGATCCTCGAAGGTCTCGTAGTTCCGGACGATGGTGTCGACCAGTTTGTCCGGAAATTCGTCGATGAAGCCCGACTTCAGGTATTCGCCGGAATGGCGCGGGTCCGTATTGTCCCAGGACCGTTGTAGGGCCACGTAGTCGGCGTACATGGTCAGCACGTCTCTCAGGCTGGACAGCGGGAACACCACATCGCCGCCGACGCCCTCGATATCGCGCCCCATGCGGAATTTGTAGGAGCGGCTTCAGCCGCGATGGCAGCCGCTCTTGATATCGCGCCCCATGCCGAATTTGTAGGAGCGGCTTTAGCCGCGATCGGGCACACCGGTGCTTTCATAATCGCGGCTGAAGCCGCTCCTGCAGTAGAATGCTGATTTGCTCTGCGGAAATCGAGTATGACCAACCACCGTTTCACCGGCACCGACCGCTACGTTGCCACCGAGGACCTGATGACCGCCGTGAACGCGGCGGTGACCCTGGGCCGCCCGATACTCATCAAGGGCGAGCCCGGAACCGGCAAGACGCAACTTGCCGAGGAAATCGCCCGGGGACTGAGCCGCCCGCTGCTGGAGTGGCACATCAAGTCCACCACCAAGGCGCAGCAGGGGCTGTACGAGTACGATGCGGTAGCCCGCCTGCGCGATTCCCAACTGGGCGACGAGCGCGTGCACGACATCGCCAACTACATTGTCAGGGGGCCGCTGTGGGAGGCCTTCGAGCAGGCGGTCCAGCCGGTGCTGCTGATCGACGAGATCGACAAGGCCGACATCGAGTTTCCGAACGACCTGCTGCGCGAACTTGACCGCATGGAATTCTACGTCTACGAGACGCAGCAGACCGTGGTGGCCAGGCACCGGCCGATCATCGTCATCACCTCGAACAACGAGAAGGAACTCCCGGACGCGTTCCTGCGCCGCTGTTTCTTTCACTACATCCGCTTCCCCGATAACGACACCATGCGCGACATCGTCGACGTGCACTATCCGGGCCTCAAGAAGCAGTTGCTCGAAGAGGCGCTGAAGGCCTTTTACGACCTGCGCGAGGTGCCGGGGCTGAAGAAAAAGCCGTCCACCTCGGAACTGCTCGACTGGCTCAAGCTGCTGCTGGCCGAGGACGTTTCGCCCGAGGTGCTGTCCAGCAGCGACCGCCGCAAGACGCTCCCGCCGCTGCATGGCGCCCTGCTGAAGAACGAGCAGGACGTGCACCTGTTCGAGCGGCTGATTTTCCTGAATCAGCGCGAGGGGCGCTGAACGACCGGAACGGGCCCGGCCATGCTGATCAAGTTCTTCTCCATGCTGCGCGAGGGCGGGGTCAAGGTCTCCATCACCGAGTTCCTGACCTTGCTGGAAGTCATGCAGCAGCGCCTTGCCGGCTACAGCGTGGACGAGTTCTACTACCTGTCCCGCGCCTGCCTGGTGAAGGACGAGGCCCTCTACGATCGCTTCGACCGGGTGTTCGGCGCCCACTTCCGGGGCATCCAGCAACTGTTCGGTGACGACGTTGCCGAAATCCCCGAAGAGTGGCTGCGTAAACAGTTGGAACGGCACCTGACCGACGAGGAGAAGGCGCAAATCGAGGCGCTGGGTGGCTGGGAAGAACTGATGGAGACCCTGCGCCAGCGCCTCGAGGAGCAACAGGAGCGGCACGAGGGCGGCAGCAAGTGGATCGGCACGGGCGGCACGTCTCCGTTCGGCGCGTACGGATTCAATCCCGAGGGCATCCGGATCGGCCAGGACGGTTCGCGCAACCGCAGTGCGGTCAAGGTCTGGGACCGGCGCGAGTTCCGCAACCTCGACGATTCCGTCGAACTGGGCACGCGCAACCTGAAGGTCGCCTTGCGCCGCCTGCGGAAGTTCGCCCGCGAGGGCGCGGCCGACGAACTCGACCTCCATGACACCATCGAGTCGACGGCCCGCAACGGCGGTCTGCTGGATATCAGGATGGTCCCCGAGCGACACAATGCGGTGAAGGTACTGCTGTTCCTGGATATCGGCGGCTCGATGGACGACCACGTGCGGGTTTGCGAGGAGCTGTTCTCGGCCGCCCGCGGCGAGTTCAAGCACCTGGAATATTTCTATTTCCACAACTGCGTCTACGAGGGCGTCTGGAAGGACAACCGCCGCCGACACAGCGAGCGGCTGCCGACCATGGACCTGCTGCACAAGTACGCGGCCGACTACAAGGTGATCTTCGTGGGCGACGCGACCATGAGCCCTTACGAGATCCACTACCCGGGCGGCAGCGTCGAACACTGGAACGAGGAAGCCGGCTCGACCTGGATGAAACGCCTGCTGGATACCTACCCCAAAGCCATCTGGCTGAACCCCGAGCCCCTGCAACGATGGGATTACACCCCATCGATCCAGATGATCCGCGAGATCATGGAGGACCGCATGTTTCCGCTGACCGTCAGCGGGCTCGAGGAGGGGATGCGGGCGCTGGGCTGACGGGGCGAAGCCCCATTGCAGACAGCCCGTCAGGCAGTCGGCAGCGCGGCCCGGTGCGCTGACTGGACGGTGTCGATCAGTGCGTCTTTATCAAGCCACATGCGGGTCATCCATTCTTCCAGGTCACGGCGGAACTGCGGATCGCTGCGAAAATTCCGCCCCAGCAGACGGTCGGGAATGTCGCATCGTTCAGCCCGGACCACGATTTCCGGCAAGCGGCCGGTCAGCAGGTCCCAGAAGGTCGGTGCCGGTGCGGCGGGTGCCGCCTGTGGATAGACGATGGTCACGTCGATCAGCGCGTCGAGCTGGTCGCCGAGGGCGTAG
>CALKKN010000213.1 GCA_937995275.1 uncultured Lysobacterales bacterium
CCGCGGGCGCGGCCGACGGCAAGACCGAAATGGAGGCCATCGGTGCCTACCTGCAGGGATTGGGCACAGCCCGCGACGGCCGCTGAACCATGCTCGAGTTCATCGATATCGACCTGGCCAGGGCTGCGGTGCTGATCCTGCTCATCATCGCCTTCCTGGGAATCTGGGCCTGGGCCTGGAGCCATAAACGCAAGGCCGAGTTCCAGGCAGCCAGCATGCTGCCGCTGGAAGAGGACGACGGCAGAATTCCGAATTACCACAACGAAAGCGACGGCAAGAACCCGGGAACCAAGGAGTAATCCATGCTGAATTCATTCTGGAACTGGTTCGTGATCATCATCAGTGTCGGCAGCATCCTGGGCTGCTGGTGGCTGCTGCACTGGACCAAGGGCGTCTCTGGCCGGTCCGGTGACGACATCGGCTCGACCGGGCATACGTGGGACGAGGACCTCAAGGAACTCAACACGCCGCTGCCGCGCTGGTGGCTGCACCTGTTCAACATCACCATCATCTTCGCCCTGGTTTACCTCGTGCTGTTCCCGGGCCTCGGCAATTTCGCCGGCGTGCTGGGCTGGACGCAGGAAGGGCGGTACCAGGACGAAGTCATAGCCGCGGAGGCTGCCCAGCAAGCCGTGTACGCACGCTACCGGGAGATGGACCCTGAAGCCCTCCGGGCGGACGCGGCGGCGATGGGGACGGCCGGCCGCCTGTTCCGGCAAAACTGCGCAATGTGCCACGGATCGGACGGGCGCGGCGCGACCGGGTTCCCCAATCTCGCCGACGACGACTGGCAATGGGGCGGCTCCTTCGAGCAGATCATGGCAACATTGGAGAATGGCCGCATGGCGGCGATGCCGCCGTTCGCCCCGGTGTTGGGCGAGGATGGCGTCCAGGAAGTCGTGGCCTATGTCAGGCAGTTGTCGGGGCTGGAGGCAGACGCCCAGTTAGCCGCTGCGGGCCAGTCGCGGTTCCAGACGGTATGCATGGCCTGCCACGGGATGGACGGCCAAGGCAACCAGGCGCTCGGCGCGCCCAACCTGACCGACGATATCTGGCTGTACGGCAGCGACCCGGCGACCATCGAATATGGAATGCACAACGGGCGCAACGGGCAGATGCCCGCGTTCGGCGAAACTCTGAGCGAGGAACGCCGCAAGCTGCTCGCTGCCTACGTTCAGAGCCTGTCCGGATCCTGACGGCCGGCGCCGATCACCAATGAGCAGGGCCATTCACGATGACTGAATCCACGCGCGCCGACAGCCCTGAGATTCCGGGCCGCTGGAGCCAGCGAAAGCGCGATATCGGCATCGTCGTCTGGATCGCGTTCCTGGCGGCCTGCGCCGGTACCTTCGTGATCTTCGCGGTACTGGATCCGGAGGCCCTCAACGACGCCTGGGTGCTGCCTTGGGAGATGGGCAGGCGCCTGGCGTACAGCCTCGGTTTTCTTTTTCTGTTCTGCGTCAGCCTGCTCGCCAGCGCGCTGACCGTGTTCATGATCCGCACCGGTCCGCGCCGGGGACACGCGCTTGGCAAGGGCAAGCGTCCGCCCCCGACGATCCGCCAACCCGAGGAGGAGAACCCCGATCTCGACCTGGGGGATTTCCGGTGAGCGAACAGGAAGCCGGCGAGTCGCTCTACCGGAAAGAACCGAAAATTTACCCCCGCCAGGTGACCGGGCGCTTTGCGCGCCTGCGCGTGATCGCGGTGTGGGTGCTGCTCGGTCTTTTCTATCTATTGCCCTGGCTGACGGTTGGCGGCAGACAGGCTGTACTGTTCGACCTGCCGGCCCGCAAGTTCTACATTTTCGGCCTGACTTTCTGGCCGCAGGATTTCGTCTACCTGGCCTTGCTGCTGATCACGGCGGGCCTGTCGCTGTTCTTCTTTACCGCGCTGGCCGGCCGCCTGTGGTGCGGTTTTGCCTGCCCGCAGACGGTGTGGACCGAGGTATTCATCTGGATCGAGCGCTGGATCGAGGGCGACCGCCAGAAGCGCATGAAACTGGATGCCGCACCCTGGAACGCGAAGAAGATCCTGCGCAAGTCGTTCAAGCAGTTCGTCTGGATCGTGTTCGCGGCCTGGACGGGGTTTACCTTCGTCGGCTTTTTCACACCGATCCGGGAGCTCGGCGGCCATGTCCTGACCCTGTCGCTGGGTCCGTGGGAGACGTTCTGGACGATCTTTTACGGCTTCGCCACCTACGGCAACGCCGGCTTCCTGCGCGAACAGGTGTGCAAGTACATGTGCCCCTACGCGCGCTTCCAGAGCGCAATGTTCGACAAGGACACGCTGATCATCTCCTACGACGACCAGCGCGGCGAACCGCGCGGCGGCCGGCGCAAGAGCGTCGACAAGGACGCAGCCGGGCTGGGCGACTGTATCAACTGTACGCTCTGCGTGCAGGTGTGCCCGACCGGCATCGACATCCGTGAAGGACTCCAGTACGAGTGTATTGCCTGCGCCGCCTGCATCGACGTGTGCGACCAGGTCATGGACAAGATGGGTTACCCGCGGGGCCTGGTCTGCTACACCACCGAACATGCCCTGAAGCACAGGACCGGACACGTGATCCGGCCGCGAATCATCGTCTACGGCGTGCTGTTGCTGGCAATCATCAGCGGCACCCTGTGGGGCATGACCAACCGCGTACCGTTGCGTGCCGATCTGATCCGGGATCGCAACGCCCTGTATCGCGAACTGCCGGGCGACCTGATCGAGAATGTCTACACGCTCAAGATCACCAACATGGACGATGCCCCACACCGCTACGAGATGACCGTCCTGAACAACGATGCGGTCCAGGTGGACCTGGGCAGGCGGCTGGAGCTGGCGGCCGAGGAAGTGGCCGGTATCTCGGTGCGCCTGCGCATCCCGAAATCGGCAGGGCAGGGCGTCCAGCATCTGGACATCGCGCTGGAAGCCGGCGATGATCCCGGTATC
>CALKKN010000214.1 GCA_937995275.1 uncultured Lysobacterales bacterium
GGCTTTAGCCGCGATGGGTGGTCTGGAGATCAAATAACCATCGCGGCTAAAGCCGCTCCTACAGCCGCTCCTACAGCCGCCTTTACCTGATTCACCCATCGCGGCTGAAGCCGCTCCTACAGCCGCTCAGATAGCACCGTTCCCGCAAGCCTTGTCAGCGGGTCAGCAAGGCGTTGACGCGGCGCACGAAGGCGGCCGGATCCTCCAGCGAACCGCCCTCGGACAGCAGGGCCTGCTCGAACAGCACCACTGACAGTTCTTCGAACCGCGCCGGGTCGGATTCCCTGACCAGCCGCCCGACCAACGGGTGGGACGGGTTCAGCTCCAGCGCGGGACGGCTGTCGGGTACCTCCTGGCCGGCCTGCTCCAGCAGGCGCTGCAGATGCAGGGCCATTTCCTGGTCGCCCAACACGATGCAGGAGGCCGAATCGGTCAACCGCCGGCTGGTGCGGACCTCGCTGACCTGGTCACCGAGCGCTTCCTGGGCCCGCTTCAGCACCTCGTCGTCGATCGCCGGCGAGTCGTCCCCGGCGTCGGCGGCTGTCTCTGGCTCAACCGCACCAACGCCGGCCAGATCGATGTCGCCCTTGGCCACCGACTTGAAGGGCTTGCCCTCGAAGTCGTGGAAGTAGGCCATCATCCACTCGTCGACGCGATCGGACATCAGCAGCACTTCGATGCCCTTCTTGCGGAACACCTCGAGATGCGGGCTGTTGGCCGCCGCACGGTAGTTTTCGGCGGTGATGTAGTAGATCGCCTCCTGGCCCTCCTGCATGCGCTCGCCATAAGCGGCCAGGTCCACGTCCTGCCGCTCGCCTTCGCCCTGCGTCGATGCAAACCGCAACAACGGCGCGATGCGCTCGCGGTTGCCGAAGTCCTCGACGATGCCTTCCTTGAGCACCGCCCCGAACTCCGTCCAGAAGCGTTCGTATGTTTCGTGATCGTCCTGGGCCGTCTTGCCGATCAGGTCCAGGCTGCGCCGGATCACCGCCGAGCGGATCTTGCCCGACAGTTCGTTTTCCTGCAGCAGTTCGCGCGAGACGTTCAGCGGCAGGTCGTCGGAATCCACGACGCCGCGCACGAACCGCAGGTAGTGCGGCAGCAACTGTTGCGCGGCGTCCATGATGAACACCCGCTTTACGTACAGGCGCAGGCCGGTGCGCTCGTCGCGCTGCAGCATCAGGTCCATCGGCGCCGTGCCCGGGATGTACAACAGCGTCGTGTAGCTCTGCGTGCCCTCGACCTTGTTATGGGCCCAGCACAGGGGATCGTCCAGATCGTGCGACAGGTACTTGTAGAACGACTGGTATTCCTCGTCGCCGATCTCGCTCTTCGGCAGCGTCCAGAGCGCGGAGGCCTTGTTGACGTCCTTCCACTCCGTTCGTTCCTCGCCGCTTTCCTCGTCCTTGACGCTCTCCTGCATCCGGATCGGAAAGCCGATGTGGTCGGAATAGCGGGTGACCAGCGACCGCAGATTCCAATCGTCGAGAAACTCCCTGGCGGAGTCTTTCAGGTGCAGGATGACTTCCGTTCCGTGCACTGCCCTTGCTATCCGCTCGATGGCGTATTCGCCGCCGCCGTCCGATTCCCAGCGCACGCCGGCGGCCTCCTCGTCACCGGCCCTGCGGGTCAGCACCGTGACCCGGTCGGCCACGATGAACGACGAGTAGAACCCGACGCCGAACTGCCCGATCAGGTGGGCGTCCGCCTGCTCGTCCCCCGACAGGCGGTCGAGGAACGCGCGCGTGCCGGACCGCGCGATGGTGCCGATATTCTCCATCACGTCGTCGCGGTTCATGCCGATGCCGTTGTCCCGCACGGTCAGCGTGCCGGCGTCCCCGTCCGTCTCGATCTCGATGGATAGGTCGCTGTCGCCTTCGTACACCGAGTCGTCCTTGATCGCCTGGAAGCGCAGCCGGTCCAGCGCATCGGACGCATTGGAAATCAGCTCGCGCAAGAATATTTCGCGGTTGGAATACAGCGAGTGGATCATCAGGTGCAGAACCTGGCGGGTCTCCGCCTGGAACTTGTGCGTTTCCGTCGCCGGTTTTTCGGTTGCTTGTGCTTCGCTCATGGTCGTTGTCTGCGGTTATTCAGTTGCAGACATAGATAGGGTTGGCGAAGTCAGAATCAACCGCTCGCCGGTCTGGCGAACGGGGGCGGCGCAAAAAAAAGACCCGCCGGGCGGCGGGTCTCCTTAACGGGTCTCGTAGCTGCTCTTTTAGCGGAGCTTTTCCTTGATCCTCGCCGACTTGCCCTCACGGCCGCGCAGGTAGTACAGCTTGGCCCGGCGCACGTCGCCGCGCCGCTTCACCCTGATCGATTCGATCAGCGGGCTGTGCGTCTGGAAGACGCGCTCCACGCCCGTGCCGTGCGAGATCTTGCGCACGGTGAAGGCCGAGTTCAGGCCGCGGTTGCGGATGGCGATACAAATCCCTTCGAACGCCTGCAGGCGCTCGCGGTTGCCTTCCTTCACCTTTACGTTGACCACGATGGTGTCGCCCGGAGCGAATTCCGGGATGTCCCGATTCAGCTGTTCGGCGTTGATTTCGTCGATGATGTTCGTCATTGTCCCGATCCTGTTTACTGTCTGTCGCTGCTCATGGGGCGCCGGGCTCACTGCCCGCGTTCGCATGTTCAGCCTTGAATTCAGCCAAAAGTTTTTCCGATTCCTCGTCCAATTCCAGTTCCCGGAGCAACTCCGGCCTCCGCAGCCAGGTCCGCCCCAGGGCCTGCTTCCTGCGCCACCGCTCGATGGCGCCGTGATCGCCGGACAGTAACACCGGCGGCACGGTCAGGCCGTCGATCTCCTCCGGCCTGGTGTAGTGCTGGCAGTCCAGCAAACCGTCCATGAACGAGTCCTGCGCCGCCGACTGCTCGTCTCCGAGCACGCCCGGCAGCAGACGCGTGACGGCGTCGATGACCACCGCCGCGGCGAGTTCACCGCCGCTGAGGACATAGTCGCCAATCGACCATTCCTCGTCGATCTCCAGCTCGATCAGCCGGTCGTCGATTCCTTCGTAGCGGCCGCAAACCAGGATCATGTCCTGCCGCTGCGCCAACTCGCGCACCGCGGCCTGCGTCAGCTGCCGCCCCTGCGGGCTGAGCAGGCTGACCTTCGCCGCCGCGCCGGCCCCGTCGCGCGCGTCCCGGATGGCGCTGCGCAGCGGTTCCACTGCCATCACCATCCCCGGTCCGCCGCCGTACGGCCGGTCGTCCACGGTGCGGTGCCGGTCGTTCGCGTAATCGCGCGGATTGACCGTAGCGAGCCGCACCTGGCCGGCCGCGATCGCCCGCCCGGTAACACCGAGCTCGACCAGCGGCCGGAACGCCTGCGGAAACAGTGTGACAACCTGAATCCGCATCGTTCAGAATTCCGGGTCCCAGTTGACGACGATTACGCCGCCGTCGAGGTCGACGTCCTTGACGTACTGGCCGGGCACGAACGGGATCAGCCGCTCGCGGTCGCCCCGCACCACCATCACGTCATTGGCGCCGGTGGCCAGCATACGCTCCACCGTGCCCAGTTCACGGCCATCCTCGAGGCGCACCCGCAGGCCCTCGAGGTCGGCCCAGTAATACTGTCCCGGAGCCGGCACCGGGAGTTGTTCGCGGCGCACCGCGATGGGTTTTCCGATCAGCCCTTCAGCCTGTTCGCGGCTGTCCGCGTTGTCCAGCAGGGCGATCAGCCGGCTGCCGTGTTTCCTGCCCTGCAGCACCCGGACCCGTTCACGCTCTTCGCCCAGGGTCCAGGGCTGGTATTCGAATATCGCTTCCCGCGGATCGGTCAGCGAGTGGATCCTGACCCAGCCGCTGAGGCCATGCACTCCCGCTACGTGTCCGAGCAATACCCACTGGTCTTCCCCGGCGCTGCGTCCAGTCACGGCACCACTCCCGCGGGCTTGCGGCCCGCGGCTCAGGAGGCGGCCGTGCGCGCCTCGGAAACCAGTGACTTGACCCGGTCGCTGACCTGGGCGCCAACGCCCGTCCAGTAGTCCACGCGCTCGAGGTCCACCCGCAGGCGCTCCTCCTGGCCGCGGGCCACCGGGTTGAAAAAACCAACCCGCTCGATGCTGCGGCCGTCGCGCGCCTTGCGGCTGTCCGTCACCACGATGTGATAGAACGGATGCTTCTTCGCACCGCCGCGTGACAATCTGATCTTGACCATGTTGAATGAGTCCAGTTGAATCTTGGCAAACCGGGCATTTTACTCTTATTTGGCGCAAAAGAAAACCGCCGCGGCGACTCCCTGGAACGGGCTGCGAGGGCCGCAGGGCGAGTCCGCTGTCAGAAGTAACCGTCTTGCCAGGGCCCCGTGATCGCCAGCGTGACGCCCGGCGAATAAAGGTTCAGGAACAGCCACCCGCCGTCCCGCGAGAAGGTCGCGCCGGCCCACTCGCTGTTCAGCATCGTCGCCGCGAGGTCGTGCCCGGCGTACTCGCCCTCGAGATCCGGGTTGACCTGGCAGAAGCGGAAAAACTCCCCCGCGCGGGTCAGGCCGGCCACCGATTGGGCGGACTTGTCCCGGTGGAGGCGGTCCTCACAGATCACCAGGCTGCCGCGGGGGCTGACCACGATGTTGTCCGGCCCGGAAAAATGCGCATGGCCGGGGGACTCGTACACCATCCGGATCTTCTCGCGGCCGGGGTCGTACTCGAGAATGTAGCCGGCCGTCGCGCGTCCGCCCAGCTTGGACGTGAAGTACACTCGCCCCTCCTCACAGGCACAGCCCTCCAGGGCCACGAAGGCGGAACCACCGGCCGCCAACCCCTGGCTGACCACGCCGTCGCCGTTGCGGTTGCCGGCTGTGAAACCCTGCGTCGGATCGGGGATGTCCACCCATTCGACGTTCATCTCCTGACCCGGTATCAGGTAGTCGCGCATGTCCGGACGGTCGACCACCTTCATCATCTGCAGGCGGCCGCCGGCGCGCAGATTGCCTGTCTCAGCC
>CALKKN010000215.1 GCA_937995275.1 uncultured Lysobacterales bacterium
TCGGGGGCACGACGTATTCGTGCAGTCGACCGCCGGGCAGGGAATCGGCGTGGAGGACGCCGAGTACGAGGCGGCGGGCGCCGTCATCCTGCCCGACGCGGAGACGGTCTTCGAAACGGCGGAGATGATCGTCAAGGTCAAGGAGCCGCAGGCGGTCGAGCGTGCGATGCTGCGGGAACACCAAACGCTGTTTACGTACCTGCACCTGGCGCCCGACGCGCCGCAGACCGAAGAGTTGATCGAGAGCGGCGCGACCTGCATCGCCTACGAGACCGTAACCGACGAGCGTGGGCATCTGCCGTTGCTGGCGCCGATGTCAGAAGTGGCCGGCCGCCTCTCGATCCAGGCCGGCGCCTGGTGTCTCGAGAAGGCGCGGGGCGGCTCCGGCATACTGCTTGGCGGCGTGCCCGGCGTGGAACCCGCCAAGGTCGTGATCATCGGCGGCGGCGTGGTCGGCCTGAACGCCTGCCAGATGGCGGTCGGCCTCGGTGCCCGCGTGGTCGTCCTGGATCGCGACCTGGACGTGCTGCGCTTTCTCGACATCACGTTTGAAAGCCGCATCGAGACGGTGTACTCGAACGTGGAGTCGATCGAACGCCACATCCGCGATGCCGACCTCGTGGTCGGCGCCGTGCTGATCCCCGGCGCGGCGGCGCCCAAGCTGGTGACCCGCGAGGACCTCAGGATCATGCGCAACGGCTCAGTGCTCGTCGACGTCGCGATCGACCAGGGCGGCTGTTTCGAGACCTCGAAGCCGACTACGCATGCCGAACCGACCTATGTCGTCGACGGCATCGTGCATTACTGCGTGGCCAACATGCCCGGTGCGGTGCCGAGGTCATCGGCCTTCGCGCTGAACAACGCGACGCTGCCGTTCACGCTGGCGCTGGCCGAGAAAGGCCCGAAGCGGGCCATGCTGGAAGACCATCATCTGATGAATGGACTGAACGTGCACCGGGGTCAGGTGACCCACGAGGATGTCGCCCGGGATCTCGGCTACGAGTACGTGCCGGCGCGCGAGGCGCTGACGCTATAGGGCTGCGCAAGACAATCGCGGCTGAAGCCGCTCCTACAATTCCAGCGCCGCTGACTTACCTGTAGGAGCGGCTTCAGCCGCGATGTCATACCCGTACCGGGCTGGTTGGTGGGAGCGGCTTCAGCCGCGATGGAGCCGAAGGCGACCCACGGCCGGCCGGTTTTGCCTTCAAGGCTTCTTGCCTTGCGGCAAGCCGCCATTCGGCAGCACCTGGCCTGCCCCCGGTTGGGTGAGTCGAGGGCAGGCGAGAGCGAGGTTGCGGTTTTGGCGCAGCCAAAGAAGCGGCCGAGCGAAGCCGTCGCCCGTGAAGCGCAGGCAGGGAGGGAAGTGCGGTTTCGCCGCAGGCGAAAGAAGGGAAGAGCAGGCGATGAAGACGGTGCGGTTTCACCGGCGGTGAAGAAGCGCCGGCGGAATGCCGTCGCTCGTGAGACTCCTTTATTCCTGCCGACCCCGCGCGTCAACGATGCTTGAACATTCCCGGTTCGATTGGTTAAGCTGCGGCAACTGTCTATTATATTTAACATCAAGGTGGGATCTTCATGGAAGTGGGCAAGCAGTTGCGGGCCGTGCGGACCGCGTTTGGCCTGAGCCAGCGTGAGCTCGCCAAGCGGGCCGGCGTGACCAACGGCATGATCTCGCTGATCGAGCAGGAGCGAGTCAGCCCGTCGATCGGTTCCCTGCAGAAAATCCTGTCGGCGATCCCGATGACCATGGCCGAGTTCTTCACCCGCGACCTGCAGGGGCGGCAGGACGTGGTGTTCCGGGGGGGCGAGCTGCCCGACGTGGGTACCGGCGAGATCGAGTACCGCCTGGTGGCGGCATCGAGGCGCGACAGGAAGATGTCGATCCTGTCGGAGACCTATGCCCCGGACACGGATACCGGCGAAGACCTGCTCACGCACTCCGGCGAGGAGGGCGGCGTGGTCATCGAGGGTGAACTGGAGGTGACCGTGGCCGGGCAGACCTGGGTGCTGGGCCCCGGCGATGCCTACTACTTCGACAGCAGGCTGCCGCACCGCTTCCGCAACATCGGCAAGGTGGCGGCGCGCATCGTCAGCGCCAATACGCCGCCGACGATCTGAGTACGCTCAGCGGCGTCAGCAGGGTAAACTTAAAGCGGGTTTTGAACCTGATGTCCAAAATCGGTTCCAAGTTTCTGCGACAGTGGGCTGATTGCGACAGGCTTCGGGTCGGGCGCGGATTTGGCATTCATCTACTTGCGGTTAAGTAGATTTCGATACCTTACAATGACGGGCTAATGAAGACCATCATCATTGCAGACGGCCTGACGCCTGAAGTTTTTAGTCCCGCCGTGATGCATCAGTCCCAGCCGGTCAATCTCGGGCGCCAGGAAATCGGTCGATTGGTTGGCATCGGCCGTACTGCTGGCCAGGGCCCACTGCCCCGGTTCATTGCCGCAGCAAGTTCGCTCGAAGAACAAGATCCCGATTCGGTCAGGCTCATTTTCATCTGCGACAGTCCCGATGGAGATGGGGCTGACCCCGCTACAGCCGATAGGCTGCTGGCCGAACCTTTCGTGTCCATGGCACAAGGTCGGCAAGTCATACCGGCAGCGCCTGGTGTGGTTCCGTGGCGTGAAATTCTCGAGTGCGCATTCGGCAGCCCCGAAGTTGCTCTGACGGAAGAAATGCACAAATCGGTTAGAGCCATTGTCGTGGGGGGGCATACCGAACTTCGCCCCGCGTCGATCGCAATCGCCTTGAAAAATCTGTTCGGCTTTAGCCAGGTTGCGGTCAGTTCGCACCTCATCGGCAGCGCGACCAGAGAAGCACATGTCGCAGCGTTGCAGCACAGCCTGCCAGCAGCGGGCATAGACGTGATTCTCAACATTGCCGAGGCTGCAGAATTTGTCGGGCTGGATGCTTCCACTCTTGATGACCTGAACCTGAAAGCCTGCATGGTCAATCCTCCTGAATTCAGGGCCCGGCTTGACGTAGCACCCCGGAGGGTGATTGAACGCCTTTGCGTGCATTGGACTTCCGCCAGTATCCGCTCGCTGCAGGGCGGCTTCAGCGGCAGCCTCCTGTTCATCGCCGAAGGCAAACTGGGTGACGCCCGGACCGAGCCGATGGTGATCAAAATTGATCAGGTTGAACAGATGCGGCGGGAGTTGGCCGGCTATTACCGGGTCAAGGACCTGATGGGCAAGCATGTCCCCGCTTTTGGTTTTCCGGTGTCCGATGACGCCCTCGTTGGTATCGGGATGGAACTGGCCACGATGGAGGGTAAACCCGAGACGCTGCAGGACATCTTTGAGAATGCCGACAGCGATGAGTTGACCAATATCTTCGTGGCACGACTGCAACACGCCCTTCAGGTATTAGCGGAAAGGCTGTACGAAAACACCGCGCGTGATGAATGGATAGAGCCCTACAGGACATTCGCTCTGAATAGCGAGGATCAGATTCGCTGGCTGGGTGAAAATGCGACGAACATATTGAGTTACGCCAAGGAAGCGGGTCTGGAAGGGTTCTACACGGACCCGGAAGTCATGCAGCAAATGCTGCGCGTGATTACAAGCAGCGAAAACGGCGTGCGGTCCAAGGTCTGTCTTTCTCACGGGGACCTGAATTACCAGAACATCATTTGCGATGCGGCCAGGAACATCTGGTTCATTGACTGGACCCATGCCGACGACTTGCCGGCGGAACTGGATTTCGCCAAGCTTGAGAACGACCTCAAATTCGTCATGAGCAAGAATTTCGAGAAGGCGGACCTGGATCGATTACAACAGTTCGAGGACTATCTACTGTCCGTCCCTTTGCCGCCCGGCGCGGAGTCCCTCCCGGAACACCTGCAATTTGTCAAGTGGGATTTGAGGTTTCGCAAGGTCCTCAATAGCGTGATCAGGATTCGCCAGGCCTGTTTCGATCTGTTCGATCAAGACAGTTGGCTGCTCTACCGGATCGCATTGCTCAGGTACTCGCTGCATACGCTGAGTTTCGATAAGAGGCGCAAGCGCGGGGAGTGCGGCCTGGTCGAGCTTCTGTACGCACTCCATTCCACGGAATCGCTCCTGTTTCAGCTGATTGCGGACGATTTCCACTTGCGCATCCGTGCGGAACGCCCCGACTCCTACCCGCCGAGGCAGGCGATATCGATTGACGAGGCGCCGTGGTCGGTTGAGAGCGAACAGTACGCGCCGCCGTACTACGTGGCGGAGGAGGTGCTGTCGAACGAGCGTTCCGCCTCTGATCGCCCATGGGTGCATGCGGAGGACATTGAGGCGGTAACGGAGTCGTTGGACAGGGGCCTGTCGACGGTCAGTGATGACCTCGGGCGACCGCTGCATCCGCGTGGACGGACCGGGCTGGCGGGCAGGGGCCTGCTTGGCCGCTGGGGAGCCAATCCGGCAGTTGGGGCTGTGGTTACGAGATTAAGCGCCGAGGGGGATGGCTTGCTTGTGTTGGCTGGACGCAGGGAAGGGCAGTTGCGCATTTCGCTGCCCCGCGGCCTGGTGTTTCTGGACGAAACCAGGCAGGAAGCGATCGCCCGTGTATTGGCCGAGCGGGCAGGGCTAAGCGTGGATGAGGATGAATTGGACGTCCTTTTTGACGATTTCTATTACGACCAGCGTCAAACAGACCATGCTTGGCTCGAAATGCGCGCATACCTCGTGTCGCCAGACGCTGAAGTGGTGGTTCCCGATTACCTATCCACCGACAATTTCGATGAGATCGAATGGTGGCCACTCGATGCGAACACGATCAGCGAGCTCAGCGCGAGTTCAGCCCGGTTGGTTCGTGGAGCGTTGGCGTCGCTGCAGGAACGCGGATACATTGGCCCCGAGTCTGTGGCTCGGATCCAGTCTCGTTCTGGCTCGCCCGGGAGACCACTGGGATGTTGAGCCAGCTTGAACGCAGCGCTTTCGATACCTTTCAGGATGGCTCCTGGAAGGTGGCCGCTCTAGACAGCGGGGCGGGACCGGATGAAGCAGACTGGGTTCGCCTGGGTCTTTGCTTCGTCCTCGAAACCGTCACCAGGCTTCGATATCTGAGATTCGAGGAGCTGGACGGGCAGGCAGGATTCAAGCCCGACGGCAGTCCCTCCTCTCACATTGAAGAAGAGATCGAGGAACTCCTGCGGAAACGTCTTGGCCGGCTCGCCCCGGAGGTAAACATCCTCGGCGAGGAGTCGGGGGGGGCCGTGAGCTCGTTTGGATATAGCGTGGCCATCGATCCCATCGACGGCACCTGGGCTTTCTTGAATCGTGCCGAGACTTTCTCAACCACGCTCCTAATCCTGCACGACCAGCAGCCTGTTGTCGGTTTTATTGCGAACCCGGCAACGGGTGAGTTGGCCTACTCCACGACAGCA
>CALKKN010000216.1 GCA_937995275.1 uncultured Lysobacterales bacterium
CGGCCGCGCCCGCGCAGACCGAAGAACCGCCCCCCGTCCTGTTGACCAAGGCCCGCATGATGACGCAGCGCACGATGCTGATCGACACGCACATAGACGTTCCATACCGCCTCGAGGAGGGATGGGCGGACGTCACGCAGCTGACGCCCGACGGTGATTTCGACTACGAGCGTGCGCGCCGCGGCGGACTCAACGTACCCTTCATGTCGATTTACACGCCCGCGGAGTCGGAAGCCGAGGGCACCAGCTTCGAACTTGCCAACGGGCTGATCGACCGGGTCGAGGCGCTGGCCGGGCGCGCGCCCAAAAAAATCGCGATTGTCCGGACGGCGGACCAGGCCCTGAAGGCGCGGCAGCTTGGCCTGATGGGCCTCGCCATGGGCATGGAGAACGGCGCCCCGCTGGCGGGCAAGCTGGAAAACATCGCCTTCTTCAGGGATCGCGGGATCAGCTACATCACCCTGGCGCACTCGCTGAGCAACCACATTGCTGATTCGTCCTACGACGAGAACCGCCAGTGGAACGGGCTCAGCCCGTTCGGACGGGAGGTGGTCGCCGAAATGAACCGCCAGGGTGACATGATCGACGTTTCCCACATCACCGACGAGGCCTTTTACCAGGTCATCGAACTCACCGGGGCGCCGGTCATCGCCTCGCATTCGTCGGCGCGTCACTTCACGCCGGGCTGGGAACGCAACATGAGTGACGACATGATCAAGGCGCTGGCGGCAAACGGCGGGGTCATCATGATCAACTTCGGCTCCAGTTTCCTGATCGACGAAGCCAGGCAGTGGTATGACTCGATGGACGCGGAGCGGGAGGAATTCCTGCAGCGGAACGGATTGGACGAGCACGGCGAGGAAGCCGACCGCTTCCGGGAGCGTTATCGCGACGAGCACCCGTTCCCCTACGCCACGCTGGATGACCTCGTGGCCCACTTCGACCACGTCATCGCGCTGGTCGGGGCCCGCCACGTCGGCTTCGGCTCGGACTTCGACGGTGTCGGCGACAGCCTGCCGGAGGGCATGAAAGACGTCAGCCATTACCCGCAGCTGATCGAAAAGTTCCTCGCAAAGGGTTACTCCGAGGACGACCTGGAGGCCATCATGGGCGGCAACCTGCTGCGCGTGTGGCGCGCGGTCCAGGAGCGTGCGTTGGCGGCGAGCCAGGGCTGAAGCCCATGCCCGAGGCGCTCAGCTTCGTGGTGGTCGGCCTGGCGTCCGCGGTCGCCGCCGGCCTCACCATGTACTCCGGATTCGGACTCGGCACCCTGATGCTGCCGGTCTTCGCCCTGTTTTTCCCGGTCGAACTGGCCGTGGTTGCGACGGCACTGGTGCACGGGGCCAACAACGTGTTCAAAGTATCGCTGCTGGGCCGGCACGCGGACCGCGACGTGGTCTTGAGGTTCGGGCTGCCGGCTATCCTGGCCGCGGTGCTGGGCGCCCTGGCGCTCGGCTGGTTTGCGCAGGCGGACAGCAGCATAACCATTGCCGTCAACGAGCGGTCCGTCGCGCAGATCACGCCGGTCAAGCTGATCGTCGGCCTGCTGATGATCGCCTTTGCGCTGTTCGAACTGCTGCCGCGGTTCCAGCACCTGGAATTCGAGCGCCGTTACCTGCCCCTGGGCGGCATCCTGTCGGGCTTCTTCGGGGGCTTGTCGGGCCACCAGGGTGCGCTGCGCTCCGCGTTCCTGGCCAAGGCCGGCCTGACCACCGAACGTTTTGTCGGCAGCAACGCCGTCATCGGCTTCCTGGTCGACATGACGCGCATCGGGGTGTACCTGGCCCTGTTCCGGGCGGCCGGGCGTTCAGCGGAGAACCTGGGCGGCTGGCCCCTGGTCGTCACGGGGGCGCTGGCCGCCTTCTGCGGCGTACTGGTGGGCAAGCGTTACCTGCACAAGGTGACCATGAAAAGCGTGCGCACGCTGGTCGGGGCCCTGCTGTTCGGCGTGGGTTTTGCGCTGCTGACCGGGATCCTCTGAGGCCCCGTTTCCGGGCCGACCGGGCGCGCCGCCGGGCGTTGGACGCGACCCGCCGGCGGTTTCACGGCCGGGGCCCGGGACGGTCATGGGCTGTGCCGGCGCTCCAGGTCCAGCAGGAACCGCTTGGTTTCGATGCCGCCCCCGAATCCGGTCAGGCTGCCGTTCGAACCGATGACGCGATGACAGGGGATCACGATCGGCAGCGGGTTGCGTCCGTTGGCGGCGCCCACCGCACGGACCGCGCGCGGTTTGCCGATGGTTCGGGCAATGTCGGCGTAGCTGCGCGTTTCGCCGTAGGGGATGCGCTGCAGGGCGTCCAGCACGTCCAGCTGGAAACGGGTTCCCGCCGGTGAAAGTTTCAGGTCGAACGTTTGCCGCTTGCCGCCGAAGTACTCCTTCAATTGCCTGGCGGCGTCGGGGAACGACCGGTCGCTGTGGGTCCAGCCGGCTTGCGGCTCAATCCTCCCCTTGCCCTCGGGGAAGCCGATGAACCGGAGTCCATGGTCGTCCCCGGCGATCAGGACCTCACCGATCGGGCTTTTCACGTAACGGTATTTCATGGGTTGTTCCTCCGCTGGATTTTGTGTTCGGGGGTCCCGTTAACAAGTTAACGGCGCTGGTCAGTAAATCGGCTCGAGGCTCCGGGTCGGCATGGCGGTCAAGGACACGGCGGTCGGGTTCGACGGCGTTTTCCCGTCAGCCCGCCAGCGCCCAGAGGTGCATGGCGGCATAAGCCCGCCAGGGGCGCCAGGCCTCCGATCGCTCGAGCAGCTCCGCGGCGGAACCGATGCCCAGCCGCTCCCGGGCGACCCGCAGCAGGACGAGGTCGCTGTGCAGGAAGGCATCGGGGTCGTTGGTCGCCCGCATGGCCACGTACTGCGCTGTCCATGGGCCCACGCCCTTGATCCGCAGCAGTTGTTCGATCAGTCGATCGGGGTCGGCCGCGCCCAGGTCGACCTCGCCGTCGAGCACCGCCCGCGACAGGGCGCGGATGGCGGCCGCCCGGGCGCGGGGCATCGGCAAATCGGAGTCCGTCGTCATAGCCAGGGATTCTGGCGTCGGAAAGCGCCGCCGGCCATCGGCACCGGCCCCGAATCGCTGTGCGATTTTTCCCATGGTCCCGGTCGCGGCCGCCACCGAAATCTGCTGGCCGACGATGGCGCGCACGGCGATCTCGAACGGCTCCCAGGCGCCCGGTACCCGCAGCCCGGGATTGCGCTGCGCGATGGCCGCGAACTCGACGTCCCGGGAGAGGCAGCGGCTGATATCGAGCGGATCGGCATTCAGGTCGAACAGGCGCCGGACACGGTCGACCAGGTGGATCAGCCGGCGCGAACCGGGCAAATCGATTTCGCAAAGGACGTGGTTCCGCTCCGGCACATGCCGGACCGAGAGGGCGCCGATCTCACCTTCGGCCTCGATCGTCCGCAGGTAGGCTCCGCTCCTCACGCGTTCCACGCCCGGAGTGGCGCGCCGCTCCAGAAAATGCAGCAGTGCCGTGTAGTCGTACGGCGGACGGTACGGCAGGCGCAGCGCGAATGTCGATGACGTCCGGCCGCCTGACCTCCGGCGCAGCGACGACGGCGATCGCCCGTAGACCTGCAGGATGTGGTCGTTGAAACGGCGGACGCTGCCATAGCCCGCGGACAGGGCGATCTCGGTCATCGGCAGGTCGGTCTCGTCGAGGAGTTTCTTCGCGAAATGGAGGCGGCGGGTCTGGGCGATCGCTTTCGGAGAGGCGCCCAGGTGCTTCATGAACAGCCGGCTCAGGTGGCGGGGCGTCACGCCGAGCCGTTCGCTCAGCGCCGCCACGCCCCCGGTGTCGAGCTCACCGTCGCCGATCAGCCGCAGGCCACGCGATACTGTGGCCGAGGTGCCTGACCAGGCCGGCGTGCCGGGCGAGGATTCCGGGCGGCACCTCAGGCATGGCCTGAAGCCGGCTTCCGCGGCCGCCGCGGCGGTCGGGAAAAACAGCACGTTGCCGATCTTCGGCGACTTCACCGGGCAGACGGGCCGGCAGTAGATCCCGGTCGTTCTGACGCCAATGAAGAACCGCCCGTCAAATCGGGGGTCTTTCGCTCTCAACGCCTGTTCGCAAGCCTGTCGGTCCATGTCCGTTCCCTGGCCGGTTCCCGGCCGTCACCGGGCCCATATTAATCCCGGCCCCGCCTACCTGCTAGCCAGAATCGGACATGGTATTTTGCCGGATTACTGGGCCGACAACAGCGGCAGCAGCAGGGAGGCGGTGCCCAGCAGCAGGAAAAAGTCGCACATGTCGGCGATCGTGGTCAGGATCGGGCCCGACGCGACTGCCGGGTCCACCTTGAGCGCTTGGCGCGGAAGGCCTTGGGATAACTGAAGTACTCGGTCATCATCAGGCCGGTGCTGTCGTCCTGCGCCAGGAAGTCCCTCAGGATTTCCCATGGGTGCATTTCCTTGACCTGCATCTGCTCTGCCTCCGATTCAGCCGGGGGTGGTTTCCGCCGTTGCTATAATGGATTTGCCACGAGCCCGCGCACCTTTGCCCGGTACGCCAGGAGTAGCGGACATGAAAGTCATCATGGTACCAGTTGCCGACCGCCCTGAATGCCGGACCGCACTGGAGACCGCCTTCGGGCTGGCTGCCGAGTTCTCTTCGAATATCGTGGGTTATCACCTGCGTCCGCATCGCGGGGAGCCGCAACCGAATCGCGGCGCGCACCTGGCCGTGACGGTGGTGGGCGCGGAACTCCCCGAACCGGACGAAGCGGCCATCAAGCTGAACAGCGCCAACGCGGCGCGGCTATTTCGGGCGATGGCTGACGAGCGGGGCATCCCCATGGCCCGCAAGCCCCGGGATGTCGGGCATCCGCTCGCGTTCTGGAATGTAATGGTGGGAACGCCGGAGAAGCTGTTCGGAATCATCGGCCCGACATCCGACTGCATCGTGGTGTCCCGCCCCAGGCCGCGAGGCTCGGGGCCGGCGCTCACCTTCCTGCTGGCTGCCCTGCTGAACTCCGGCAAGCCGCTGCTGGTGATGCCCCAGAAGCGTGCCAGGCTGCCGGGAAGGCGTATCCTCATTGCCTGGGACCAGGGTGTTCAGTCGGCGCTGGCGATGACCGCTGCGCTGCCGCTGCTGGCGCGCGCCGAACGGGTCCACATCGTGTGTTGCGGCAAAGAGGAGATCCCGGGCCCGAAGATGAAGCACGCGCAGAACTACCTGCTTCACTGTGGCATCGAGTCCGAACTGCATGCCGCCAAGGGCCGCGATCCGGCTGCTGAGATTCTGGCTACCTACGGGGCGGCGCGCTGCGACCTGCTGGTGATGGGCGCCTATTCACGCAGCCGTCTGCGCGAACGCATTCTCGGCGGCGTGACACACCACATGGTATCAGCGACCGACGTCCCGGTCTTCGCCCTGCACACCTGACGGTCGCCAAGCGAAATTGTGGGAGCGGCTTGAAAAAATGTATCCGGCCCCTTTTTTTTCTTTTTTTTTGGCAGTCAGGATTGGCTCAGCTTGCGCTCGTCCAGCCCCAGGCCGCGGGCGATGATTTCCTTCATGATCTCGGAACTGCCGGCATAGATGCGTGACACCCGGGCATCCGTGAACATGTGCGAGATCCGGTACTCGTCCATGTAGCCGGCGCCGCCGTGCAACTGCACGCAGACGTCCATCACCCGGTTTTCCACCTCGGTCGCGGCCAGCTTGGCCTCGGCAGCGAGTTCCGCTGACAGTTCGCCGCCGTTGTGCAGCACCACGCACTGGTCGACGAAGGTCTGCACCACGTCGATTGCCGTGCGCGCCTCGGCCATCCTGAACCGGCTGTGCTGGAAAGCGCCCACCGGCCTGCCGAAAATGTTGCGCTCCACGATGTATTCCATGGTGATGTCTAAAGCGACCTGAGCATGGGCGACGGATTGGCAGGCGTTGATCAGCCGTTCCTCGGCCAGAAAATGCATCAGGCTGTAGAAGCCGCGGTGCGGGTCGCCCAGCACGTTTGCAGCGGGCACCCGCACGTTCTCCAGGAATAACTCGGCCGTGTCCTGCGTTTTCAGGCCCATCTTCCCCAGGTTGCGGCCGCGCGAGAAGCCCGGCATCCCCTCTTCGACCACGAACAGGCCGATGCCGTGGGGCTGGTCCGGCACGGTCCGGGCGGCCACCACGAAGGCGCTGCCGTTGATGCCGTTGGAGATGTAGGTCTTCGAGCCGTTCAGCACCCAGTCGTCGCCGTCCAGCACGGCGCGCGACTTCATGCCGGCCAGGTCGCTGCCGGCGCCGGGTTCGGTCATCGCGATGCCGAGTATGGCTTCACCGCTGATGCACTTCGGCAGCAGCCGCTGTTTCAGCTCCTCGCTGCCGAGCTCGCCAATATACGGGCCCACCAGGCGGCTGTGCAGGGACAGGAACAGCCCCATGTCGGCGTGCCGGATGACTTCCTCGATCAGGATCTGTTCGAAGCGGAAGTCGGACATGCCCAGCCCGCCGTACTGCTCGTCCGCCCACATGCACAGCAGCCCCTGCTCGCCGGCTTTCAGGAACGCCTCCTTGTCGCAGATGCCCTGTTCGCGCCAGCGCTCCACTTGCGGCTCGAACTCGACCTGTGCGAAGCGGCGCACCTGGTCGCGGAACATCTCGTGCTCTTCGTCGAAGATCAGGCGTTTCATGCTCGTTTCTCCCGGGCTGCCGCCCCGCTCAATCGTAGAAGTTCCGGCCTCCCTCGGCGCGCTCGCGCAGCCAGTCGGATACCTGGAATCGCTCACCGTGGGCTGCGGCCAACTCGCCGCATTCGGCCACGAATTCGCGGATGCCCAGCGTGTCGATATACGAGAGCGTGCCGCCGGTCCAGGGCGGGAAGCCCCAGCCGAAGATCGAGCCGACATCGGCGTCCTCGACGTGCGTCAGCACACCTTCCTCCAGGCAGCGCGCCGACTCCAGCGCCTGGATGGCCAGCATGCGCCGCTTCAGGCTTTCAACCGTCGGCTGCTCGTCCGCCACCGGGAACTGCTCGGCCAGTCCGGGCCACAGGTGCTTCTTCGCGTCGGCGGGATAGTCGTAGAACCCGTTGCCGAAGCGTTTGCCCCTGCGGTCCAGTACCTCGACCATTTTCTGCACGACCTCCTGGCTCAGGTCGGCGGGGTAGTCCTGTCCAAGGTTCGCGGCGGTCTCCTTGCCGATCTTGTAGGCCAGTTCCAGCGTGACCTCATCCGTTACGGCCAGCGGCCCGACCGGCATGCCCGCCAGTTTGGCGGCATTTTCGATCAGCGCGGGCCGAACGCCCTCGGCCAGCATCGTGATGCCCTCGGCCGTGAACGTGCTGAACACGCGGCTGGTGTAGAAACCCCGGCTGTCGTTGACGACGATGGGGGTCTTGCGGATCTGGCGCACGTAGTCGAGGCTGCGCGCCAGCGCCTCCTCGCCGGTCTTCTCGCCGAGTATGACCTCGACCAGCGGCATCTTGTCCACCGGCGAGAAGAAGTGCAGCCCGATGAACTGTTCGGGGCGCTCGGAGGACTCGGCCAGCCCGGTGATCGGCAGGGTGGAGGTATTGCTGGCGAAGATGCAGGACTCCGGCACCACCGCCTCGGTCTTGGCGGTTACGTCGGCCTTGATCTGCACATTTTCGAACACCGCCTCGATAACCAGGTCGCAGCCGGCGAGTTCGTGGTAGTTGGTGGTCGGACTGATCAGGCCGAGCAGGGCGTCCGCCTTCTCCTGCGTCGTCTTGCCGCGCTCGATGGCTTTCTTCAGCAGGCCTTCCGAGTAGCTCTTGCCGCGCTCGGCGCCCTCCTGCGAAGTGTCCAGCAGGACGACTTCCATGCCCGCCCGCGCGGAAACGTAGGCGATGCCGGCGCCCATCATGCCGGCGCCGAGGATGCCCAGCTTCCGGACCTGCGAGGGCTCGACGCCCTCCGGCCGGCGCGCCAGCTTGTCCGCCTTGCCTTTGCTGACGAACAGCGAACGCATCATGTTGCGCGCCACCGGCCCGGCCAGCAGCGTGCCGAAGTACTGTGATTCGATTTTCAGGCCGTCGTCGAACGACGTCGCGCAGCCCTCGAACATGGCCGACTGGGCCGCGATCGGCGCTGGGTAGTTGTGCCGGGTGTGCTTGGCCAGCAGGGCGTTGCCCCCCATGAAGGTCTGCGCGGTGCCGGGGCTCATCAGGCCGCCGTGGGGAATCTTGAAGCCTTTCTTGTCCCAGGGCGCTACCGGGTCGCCCACATCGAGAATCCAGCGTCGGGCCCGCTCGACCACCTCGTCGGCCGGCGCCAGTTCATGCACGAGGCCCATCTCCAGCGCCTGCTGCGGCTTCTGGTTACGGCACTGCAGGACCATGGTCGCGGCGTTGCGGAAGCCGACCAGGCGCGGCGTGCGCTGCGTGCCGCCGGCGCCCGGCAGCAGGCCGATGTTGACCTCGGGGAAGCCGAGCACGGCCTTCGGATGGTCGGCCAGCACGCGGTAGTGACAGGCCAGGCAGACTTCCAGCCCGCCACCCAGGGCCAGCCCGTTGATGGCGGCCGCAACCGGCTTGCCGCAAGTCTCCATCTTGCGCAGCGTGCGGTTGAGTTCGTAGCTGAACTCGAACGCCTCGCGCGGCGTGACGCCGCGGTCGTAGGCCGTCACCATGTCCTTGATGTCTGCGCCCGCAATGAAAGCGGGCTTGCCGGACGTGATGACGATGCCGCGGACGGCGCTGTCCTGCGCCGCCCGGTCCACGAGGGTGTCCAGGTCCTGCATCAGTTCCGGTGTCAGTACGTTCATCGATTTGCCCGGCAGGTCGATGGTCAGCAGGGCGATACCGCCCCGGTCCACAAAGTATTGGATGGTTTCGCTCATGTTCGTTGCCCCGTTATACGCGTTCGATGATGGTGGCCGTGCCCATGCCGGCCCCGATGCACAGCGTGACCAGGCCGGTGCCCAGGTCGCGCCGCTCCATCTCGTCGAGCAGCGTGCCCAGCACAATGGTGCCGGTGGCGCCGAGCGGATGGCCCATCGCGATGGCCCCGCCGTTGACGTTGATCTTGTCGTGCGGTACGTCCAACAGCTTCATGTACAGCAGCACGACCGAGGCGAAGGCCTCGTTCAGTTCCCACAGATCGATGTCCGAGGTGTTCATGCCGGCCCGCTTCAAGGCCTTCAGCGAAGCCGGAGTCGGTCCCGTCAGCATGATGGTCGGTTCCGAACCGATGGAGGCGAATGCGCGGATGCGGGCGCGCGGCCTGAGCCCCATTCTTTCGCCTGCCTCTTTGCTGCCGATCAGCACGGCCGCTGCGCCGTCGACGATGCCGCTGGAGTTACCGGCCGTGTGGACGTGGTCGATCGCTTCCACTTCGGGGTATTTCTGCAGCGCCACGTCGTCGAAGCCGGCCTGGTCACCGATCATCGCGAACGCGGGGTTCAGCCCGGCCAGGCTCTCCATGCTGGCGTCGGGCCGCACGGTCTCGTCGTGGTCCAGCACCACGTCGCCCACGTGGTTGCGGATGGGCACGACGGAGCCGTTGAAGTGGCCCTTTGCCCAGGCCTTGGCCGCGCGGTGCTGACTGGCGACTGCATAGGCGTCGACGTCCTCGCGGCTGAATCCGTGCAGGGTCGCGATCAGGTCGGCGCTGATGCCCTGTGGCACGAAGTAGCTTTTGTAAGCCGTCTGCGGGTCGATCGCCATGGCCCCGCCGTCGGAACCCATCGGCACGCGGGACATGCACTCGACGCCGCCGCCGATCGTTACGTCCGACTGACCGGCCATGATCTGCGAAGCGGCCGAGTTCACGGCTTCCAGGCCGGACGCGCAAAACCGGTTGATCTGCTTTCCGGGCACAGACTCGGCGTAATCCGCCATCAGGGCTGCCACGCGCGCAACGTTGGCGCCTTGTTCGCCAACCGGCGTGACGCAACCCATGATGACGTCATCGACGTGGGAGGTATCCAGGTCGTTACGGTCTCGCAGCGCACGTAGCACCTGCGCGGTCAGGTTCATCGGCGTGATGGGGTTCAGGCTTCCGCCCTGTTTGCCGCGGCCCCGGGGGGAGCGGACGTGGTCGTAGATGTAAGCGTCGGTCATGACGGATCACCTCTGTTCATCAGTTGGGTTCCATTTCAGTGGACGGCGCGCCCAGTAGGCGCACCTGGTTACGTTTGAAATCTTCATAGGCTGCGGCCAGGTCGAAGTCGGGGCTGACCAGCCACTGGCTGTTGATGCCGATCAGACCACCATAGTACTGCTCGGCGATGCGCTCCGGATTGATCTGCGGCGGGATTTCCCCCTTTTCCTGCCCGCCGCGCACCCATTCCGCTACCGACTTTCGCTGGATGCGCATGAATTCGGCGGCATTGGGCTTGAACTCGGAAGCGGGGTCGAGCGCGGCGCCCCAGAGGATGTTCTGGGCACGGATGTATTCGGGGTGGCGCAGCACATGCGCAAGGTGGGCGTCGATGGCGGCGGTGAAGGCCGCGACGCCGGTGTTGTCGCCGAGCGCCTCGACCAGGTCGGCAGTCCAGCTGGCCGTGATGCGCTTCAGAACGGCCCGGAACAGTCCCGCCTTGGAGCCGAAATGGTGGCTGACCAGTCCGCGGCTATAGCCTGCCTTGTCGCCGATTGCGACCAGCGTCGTGCCCTGGATGCCGGCCGTGTTCAGCAACTCGATGGCCGCCTCGATCATGCAGGCCTCGGACCGCGCGGTGCGTTCCGCCTGGGTCAGCGTTTGCTCGGAATTCGTGGTTGCTGCGGTGGATTGGGGCATGCGGAAAAATAAACTTGTTGGTAACAAGCAAGTTTATGCCATCATGCAACGCTTAGCAAGAACGGGCGGGTTGTCAGGAATACTCCGGACGCCGATACGAAAGCCGGCCCCACCGGGGCGCCGGTTCAACCTTGCTGTTGGCGGCAAGAGACCGGTCGGTCGTCTTGCGGGCTTCCAGCACTAACTGGACCGCGCGCCGGGGGTCGACGCCCGATCTCCTTTACTGGTCGAGTAGCAATCCGCTGACGGGTACCTCGAGCTTCGGCACGCCCGGATCGTTGGTTTCAACGAATATCGTGCCCTTGAATTCCCCCGGCTGGACACGCTCAGGGTCGAGCCAGAGCGTGTTCTCCCAGCGATCGCCCGCGGGGCCTTGTTCGGACTCGATTTTCAGGAACGGAATGTCCGAGGTCACTTTGATCTCGAAATCGGTGGTGTTCTTGCGGTAGACCATCAGAATTTGCGCCACGCTGCGGGCTGACTCGGGATTCCCCCTGATGTGGCTGAGAGGGAACTTCCCCATTTCGACCGCGGCGGGAAACGTGTATACGCTCGGTATGACCTCCGTGTGCACGGGAATCCCGATTTTCTCGGATCTGGTTACCAGGTAGAGCCATTCCGCCACCTTGCCGTCGGGTCCCTTGCCCTCGAATGTCACGGTGAGGCGATACCGCTGGCCCGAATGGAGCGTTTCCATCTGCGCGGTAAATCGTTCACTTGAATGCTCAATGCCGGCGATTTCGACCGGTTGGGCATCGCGATTGACGATTTCGACTGAAGCCTGCCCGGTGGAGCCCCGCTCGGTCGCAACGACCACACCACGAAACGGGATGAACTCCAGACGCAAATCAGCGTTTGCGTCGGAGGTCGACGTGTTTTGCGCGATGGCCGGGACCGCCCCCGCGTCCGTTGCGGTTGGTTCACGGTCCGATTGCGCAAAGGCCGGCGACGAGGCCAGGGTGAAGATAATCATGGCCGAAGCTATCCGTCGGCAGGACAGGTAGGATTGACTGTTCATCTTCTCGCGTATAAAGAACCACGGGGCCCGTTGGCCGGGCCCCGTGGTTGAAAGGTAAATCTCAATTATTGCGTGTTATGGCGCACGGTCAGGACTGTGCCCTCAGCCGTTGCCGCCACCAGAAATGACTTCGCCGCAGTCCTCGCTGTCGCAGAAGCGAACCTGCATCAGCTTGAGACCATTGTTGTCGTAGTCCCAGTAGTAATACAGCAGCTCTTCGACATTGAAAATCCAGACGTTGCGGAAGATGATGTCCAGCTCGTCATCGCCACACAGAAGACCATCTTCCGTGTCTGCGTCAATGCAGCCCGAAGCCCGGAAAACACCGGTGATGTCTTCTGTAACGGGCTTGCCCTTACCACGATAGACATCGAAGTCGACATTGCCCATGTCGCAGGTGCCTTCGACGATGTCACAGTCGATGCAGGTTTCGTCGAATTCGCAGACCACGTCTACATTGGCGCTGCCGCCGGGTCCACCAAGGCCGGTGGCGAATACATCGAAGCAGATGCCCGGATCGCCGACTTCAATCGGCTCGCAGGGAACGAGCAGCGTCGCTTCGTCGTCATCCGTCGCGTTGGCATCCAGTACCTGGAAATTATTGCCGCACTGCAGGCCGTTACTGTCATCGAGATCGGTATCGCCCGTCATGTAAATGCGGGTGTGTCGATCAACGTCATCCCGATTGTTGAGCGGTACGAAGATCCGGTGCCCGTTGTTGCCGTCCATCGGTGCATCCTTGTCTTTTGGAACGCCGATGATGTTTACCTGATACGCCTTGTCGCCAGGACATGGGTTGGCATTCTAAGCCACTGCGTTGAAGCTGAAGAGCCTAACGACAATCGCAATGGCGGAAATGGTAACGGTCCTTCTCATACTGCATCTCCTCGCTTGTTGAACGAAATAATCATCTTCCCCTGTTTTGCTCGCTGGCGTGCGAAATGTGCCTGAACAGGCCTCCCCCCGACACTGCGAAGCCTCACTACAACCAATAATGATCGCCGGCGCATGGTCACGAGTGGGCCGAAAGTCCCGCGCTACCCCTCGCCCGATGACCGTCCAACCTTGCTCGTAAGGCGGGCAAAAAAAAGCCGGCCCCTCGCTAGTGAGGGGCCGGCTTCGCGTGCGGATACTCGCTTAAAGCGAATTGCGGCTCTACTCGATGATTTCCGCTTCAATTATGCCGCCTTTGGTGGCGCGGACCTGCTGAACGGTCAACATGTATTTTCCGAATGCCGCTCCGGCAAAAGTAGCTGCGGAGGCATCCCCTTCCGTGGTGATCTCATTGCACGCCGCTGTTGAGAACATTGCCTTGATGTCGTATTCACCCTGCTCCATATCCGGCAAAACGAAATTGAAATGGTGGGAGCTCAGGGTGTCGAGGATCAGCCCAATGCTCTCGTCCGAGAAGGTACACTCCTCTGGCACGCCGATCGAACCGTCGCCGTCCAGATCCGTGCATTCTTCAAGCACGCCGCCAAAGACTCCGTCGAGAATCTGGAACCGGTCAGCGAGCGTGACGCTGCCAGGTGCTGCGGTCACGCAGTCCCCACCGTCAACCGGGCAGGCCATAATGGTCATGTATCCAGCGGCATAGGCCAAAGCGCGCGCGTAACCGCCTTCCTTGCCCTTGATGGACGTGTCCGTAATCAGAATTACCTCGGCGGACAGCCCGACCAGCAGTTCCTTTTGCTGGGGAACCTTGATCGTTGCAAACTGGTACCCGTCGTTTTGGTTGCAGGCGAACGCCTGTTCGGTGCCCTCCGCTCCGATGATGGATACCACATTGAAGTACGCCTCATTGTCGGAGCGATCATCGTAGGTTGCCGCGAACTTAGCGGACGGACCAGCCAATGCTGTACCGGCCATCAGCACGGACGCAGCGGCCATCAAAATTACAGACTTCTTCATTACAAGCTCCTCTCAGTTGTCAAGAAAACAAAATCCCCTTTATGAAGGGCATCCGTTTTTTCGTTGGTCGGGAGGCTGGGCTCATTCGTTACAGCCTGCAACTGACCGAGATGCCGAACCTACAGATTAACGCCTCTGGCATGTAGTGTGCAACCGGGGCGTGACAGCCGGATGACATCACTCACCTAATCGGCGGCGAGGTCCTGCAGGAGCGCATTGCGCGTTTCGTCGTTCAGCATGACTTCGTAGCGGTAGAGGTCATGCTCCACGCCGAACTTCAGGGGCTCCCCGGCAGCCAGGTGGCTCTTCATGGCGGGCGTGAGTTCGAACCGCATGAAGTGCACGGCCGAGGTCTTTTCGTCGGTGGAGCGATCGAGGTCTTCGTTGGCGATCGCATAGACGTGGTCCATGCCGCCCACCTGCAGCCAGACGTGGTTTTCAACGCCAGTCAATTCCCCCAGGCGGCGGCGGCGCTCGGCGACGTCGGTGAACTCGAACATGGCAGTGCACTTCAGGTTGCTGCCGTCGGGGATCAGCGGATTATAGGCCTCGAGTTCGTCCTCGATCGCTGCGGCTTCGAAAATGCGCTCGATGCGCAGCATCTCCTGGACCTGATACTGAATCGTCAGGCGGTCCTCGAAGTACAGCGACAGGTTGGGACCGATGTCCACGCGGCGGTGCTTCTTGTGCTCGATGACCTGCGCCCGGAAGTCGGACCGCCGCTCGGCATATTGCTCGAGAGAAAACAGGTCTTCGCGGCTCAGTGGGTTCATCGATTGCATCTCCATGTTCGTCCCTTTTTTGCGGGGGCGGCTGTAGGAGCGGCTGTAGGAGCGGCTTTAGCCGCGATTAAAAGATTTC
>CALKKN010000217.1 GCA_937995275.1 uncultured Lysobacterales bacterium
CGGTCGCCGGCATAATTCAGCGCCAGCAGGGTGGTGGAAAAGGCAACGCCAAGACGCTCGGTCACCTGGTACAACATATCTGCGCTTTCCACGTTGGCCCGGTCGCCGGCATAATTGAGGGCCAGCATAATGCCGATCACGGTACCGATAAATCCCAGCGAAGGGATCACCCAGGTGATGTAGCGGATGATGTTGTAACGCAGGTCGATCTCGTGCAGGTACAACTCGAGGCTGGAATTGAGCAAGGAGTTGGTCTGGTCGGCCGAATGACTGATGTTGAAGCCGAGCACGCACCGCTCGATCAGGCGCGGGACGAAGCAGGTTTCGCGATGCTTGCTGCTGCGCACTTTCTGGTAGATCGGCGTGAGGTCGTCCCCCGGACGGAGCACCGTCTCCTCGTCTTCCGGCAGGTAGTTACGGTCGATCTGGCTCTCCTCCAACCGGCCGGCGCGCCACCGGATGGAAAGCTCGCCGAGTCCGGCGAAAAAGGCCAGCCACAGGATGTTCTGCACCGTCAGCGGCCAGGTCGAGCGGTTGATGTCCAGCAGGATAGCGGCCCCGGATGGCGGCAGGATTCGCGCGAGCAGGGCGATCACGACAATCGCGGTGACCAGGCTGACGAACAATGTGATGAGTCGCGTCATGTTTTTCGGCAATTCCTGTCTAGCGGTCTTCCTCGATATCCCCGGTCTCCGGATTCCGGCGCGGGTGCTCCAGCACGATGCGCGGCTTCGCCGACTCCAGCGCCCACTGGTCGAACATCAGGGGCTTGCCGCGGACCGCGTAGCCCTCGCGCAGGCGTACCCGGGCGCGCTCGCCGAACAACGCCACGAGCCTGTCCAGCGGCACCTCGCGATCCCCGCAGCGGATGCGGTCCTGGGTGCCGAGAATCACTTTCCGGACCCTGATCCATCGCCCGTTACGATGCAGGAAAGTGCCGTTGCTGGACTCTGCGTCCTGCACCGCCAGGAATCCTTCCGGGGTGGCCTGCACGGTCGCGTGCAGGCGCGAGACCGAGTCGCTGTCCAGCACGACGTGACAGTCGGCGCCACGGCCGATGGTTCGGGTCTCATGGTTCGTCACGCCGCTATGATACATTGTATTTTTGTTCGATACGGTGGCCATGATTTTTCGTAAAAAGAAAGCCCCTTCGCCGTCGGGCGGTCGGCCCGTGCTGCGCGGCCGCGGCGATTCGGGCCCAGGCGCGAAGGCGGGCGGCCCGGGCGGCGACAATCCGCTGGCGCGCCGCTTTCGGCCGGACGCGGAGCCAGCCACTGTGGACCTCGCCGATCCGGCCCGGTTCCATGAGCCGCCCGCGAAGGAAAGCCCGAACACGGCGCCTCTGAGCACCGACCCCGAGAGTCTCGGACGCATCATCAGCCGCGATCCGGCCACCGGCAAGTTCTACGTCCACCCCGGCACCGCGGACTGCCCGGTGGTGCTGGAACACGAAACCGTCCACGCGCCCACTGAACTGCGACGCGGCGACACGATACGGGTGGGGGACGCCGAGTTCAGGCTGCTCGGGCCGTCGTAGCGAGCGGCACCGGAATGCCGTGGCTCGCGAGACTCCCCTGTCACTCGGCCAATGCTAGAAAACCGCCGGCATTCGCCCGCGCCAGCGATTCCATGAATTCGACGGTACCGCGGTATTTGAAGTATTCGCCGATCGTCACCGCGTGGATTTCCTTGCCCCGGGTATTCGACACCGTGATGCTGCGTATCAGGCGGCTGGGTGACAGGCCCGCGTTGAAAGCCGGGTTGGGCAGACCGTCGCTGATCAGGACGATGGCATCAGCCGGACTCTGAAAAGCCTGTTCAAACGCGCTGAGGAGGGGCGCCGAACCCTGGAACCGGCCCTGGAGGCCGCCCAGGAAGGCCTTCGCTGCGGCCCGGCTGCGAGGGTTCATGTCGACGAGGCTGCCGTCGGCCGGCCAGCGGAAAAAGCGGGGTCCGGCATCCTGCTGCTGGAAGCCGAGGATGGCGAACCGGTAGCCGGTCTGCAGCGATTCCATGGCGCGGACCACGGTGCGTGTCACCAGGTCCTCGTGGCTGGCGAGAAACCGGTTCATATCCACCAGGAACAGGATGCGCTTCTTGTCGGTCTTCAGCCCCAGGAACCGGAAAGTCACCTGGTTGCTCCCCTCTTCGTCCGGCGTGACCACCGGGCTTGGCGGAGGGGGTGGCGGCTGATCCAGACGGGCCTGCTGTTCCGCCTCCAGAGTCTCCAGTTCGCTGGAGACAATCTCGTGTTCCGCCTGCAGCCGCTGGTGCCGGGTCTGGGCCGCCAGCATCTCTTCGAGCAGGTCCCGGCTGCCTTCCTCGGTTTCCTGCAGCAGCGCTTCGGTCTTGCCGGCCAGCTCCTCGAGGTATTCGAGGTCACCCTGCGAGCGGACTTCTTTCTGGTAATCCGGCATCAGGATGATGCTGATGACGATAAACGCCCCCATCGCCGACGCGAACAGGTCGATCGCCGACAGTGAATACACCTCGAATGTGCGCCGGCGCGACCTCACCTCGAAACCCCCACGAAATCGCCGCCGCTCTGCCGCGCCAGCGTCTGCAGGAACATCACCAGCCCACGGTTCTGGGTGTAGTCGCCGATGGCGACCGTGTGGATTTCCTTTTCTTCGAAACGGTTCAGGCCGGCGATGTCCTGCAGGATGAACCCCGGGGCGTTGTCGGGTTCGCCGTCGCTCATCAGGATGATCGCGTCCGCCGGATACTGCATGGCGGACAGGATCGCGTAATGGGTGGGCGTGGAGCCTGCGAAGCGGCGCGCCAGCGACAGTGTGAACTCGCGCGCCGCGCTCAGGTTGGCCGGGTTCGCCTGCACCAGGCCGCTCCGGTCCGGATACGCCCACAGTACCGGCGACGGGTTGCCCTGGTAGCCGATGATGGCGAATTCATTGCTTTCGTCCAGCGGCTCGAGAACTTCCAGCACCGACTTGATCATCAGGTCCGTGTAGGAGAGCATGCTGCCGGACATGTCAACCACGATCACGAATGACTTGGCCTCGGTCGCCAGGCCCAGTATCGAAAACTCCACCCCGGCCACCAGCGCCTCCGGTTCGGGTTCCTCGATGATCTCTTCGACGGGTTCGGGCGCGATCACCGGTTCCTCGGCCAGTTGCGTCTTGATATCGGCCATCCGCCGCTGGATGCGGGAGATGGCCGTATCGATACCCCGGTTGGCCTCGTTCAGGTCCTGTATCTCGCTTTGCGCGATCTGCTGGTCCGCCAGGAGGTCGGCGATCTCCCCGGACAATAACCGCCGCCGCTCCTGGATTTCCTGCGTGCGGGAGAAGGCGTCGTCGCTGCCCGCGTTACGGTAGAACGGGAACAGGATCATGACCAGCAGAATGAACGCACCCAGCGCCGATGCGAACAGGTCGATCGCGGAGGTCGTAAAGACGGTTGTTTCTCGGCCGGGTCTGCGCATGGATTACCGCACGCTATCAAAAACCCCACCGAGCGGCAATTGGCACCATCATGCGGGTTGACCTGCCCGCTGTCCCCCGTTATCAATGTCGCATGACGAAGGTCGTGCCAAAGGTCGGTGCCCTGTTGTTCGTCGTGCTCCTGCTGAGCCTGCCGAAGCCGGGTGGCGCGGCGGGCTCAGGCGCGCCGGGCGACCCGGCCGAGTACATGTTTTACCAGTATCCGGACGTTGCGCTGGTGGTGAAAGTCGACGTTGCGGAGGCGGAATTTTCGATGCGCATCCTCGGGCCCGACGCTGCACTGCTCGCGGAAGCCGGCGTGCCCGGCCGCCGACTGGGCCCGATTTTTCAGTACCTGGCTCCTGATGACCTGCCGCGCCAGCTCATGATCGAGGTGACGCCCGGGCGACCATTGCCCCGGTCGGCGATCGCCATGCAGGTGATCCAGCTGGATTTCGGCGACCCCAACGCCGACGCCCTGGCCCGTGCTTACCGCCTGTTTTCCACCGGCACGAAAACCGCTCATGGCGGCGACGCCAATACCTGGGTGGTCAAGACTTACTCACTGCGCGATGCCGCGCAGAACTTCGCCGCCCTGGGCATGGAGGAGATGCGGCTCTGGTCAGACTACTTCGCGGCGCTCCTTATGCTGCATCGGCTCGGAGACCGGTTGAGCGCCGTGGAGTTTGCCAGGGAGATTCAGCGGGCTGCAGCGCGCGCCGGATTCGACCGGGTCGAACTCGCGGCGCTGGTGCTGGAGGGCGACGCGCTGATGGAACTCATCGAAGGTAGCGAACCTCAGCAATCGCGCAGCTATTTCGAGCGGGCCCGTACCGTTTTTGCCGGGATTGCGGATCGGGCAGGGCGGCAGCAGTACGCCGGCGAGCAGGGCCGCGCGCTTTACCGCATGGGGCAGGTGCTGGAGCGGGAGGGCCGGCCCGAGGAGGCGCTGGACATGTACAGCCGGGCGATCGAAGTCACCGTCAGCGCCGGAGCCCCAGATCTGCTGACGCAGTTGCGCAACGCGTCCGCGGCACTGCAGGAGGCGCTCGGCCGAACGGCGGGCGCCATCGAAATGCTCGATCAGCTCGCCGCGGAGCTGGCGGAGGGTGAACTCGACGACACGGCTTTGGAGTTGGCTGACGGACTGGCCGACAAAGGGCGCCTGCTCAATAACAACTACCGTTACGCCGAGGCCGTCGCCGAACTGGCCCGTGCGCTCGAACTGCAGCAGAGCGCTCCGCGGCCCCGGCCCTGGGGTCCGACCGGACTGGAACTCGCGTGGTCCCTGTACTCGATGGGTGAAGCCGAGGCTGCTGCCGCCCTGATACGGGAGTCCCTGCCGCGCACACCGCTGCAGGACAACCGGGAACTGCTCGCCCGGGCCTACGGCAGTCTCGCGCGGATCAGCCTGGCACGCGGCAATTTCGGGGAAGCCGGGGAAGCTCGCCGGCGGCAGGCGGACTTGACGGAGGAGGGAACGGCAGAGGCGAACCTGCTGTTCCACATGGCCGCGGATGCCCGTCTGCGGTCCGGTTCGGGGTCCGCGGAAGCGGAGCGGCTGTTGCGGCGCAGCCGACAGTCCGCCGCGGCCGCGGGTGACCTCCTGGCGGAGCAGCGGGCCGGCCTCCAGCTCTGCCTGCTGACAATGGAGCGAGACCGGACTGCCACCTGTTCCGGAGCGGAAAGTGACTTGCTTTACAAGGCGTTGCGCGAGGCGGGCCTGCCCAGGCTGGCAGTGGAAGCGGCTCTCGCGCGTTCAGGCATTCTGCGGAGTCAGGGCAAGACCGGTGCCGCCTGGCAGGAGATGGACGGTCTGCTCGAGGATCTGTACTGGCTGCGACAGGCGCTGCCCGGGGTGCTGGGCGCCTGGTACGTGGAGCATCGCGCCTCGATATACCGGGATTACCTGGCGATTGCTGTCGCGGTTGCCGGGCCACCGCCGCGGGGAAGCGGCAATGCCGCTGGGCCATTGCTGGCGCTGGAGCGCGTCCGCATGCTGGAGGCGACCGGTGCCCTGCGGGCGGAAGACCGGTACCTCGAAGCTGCGTCGGAGGATAAGCTGCGCAGCCTGCTGGCGCGCCGGGAGGCCGTGGCCCGCTCCGGAAGCGCGGCTCTGGGGGGCGAGGCGCGTCATGCGCTGGCCGCCGCTCGCCGCGACTGTCGGGGGTGCGGCGCACCGGAACGGGGTCTGATGACAGCGGAGCAACTCGAGTCGCTGCTGGCCGGCCTGGGGCGCACGGAAGCGGTCCTCGCATACGATTTTTCCGGCTCCACGGCACGCGCCTTGTTGGCGGGCCGCAGCGGGGTTCGGATCGTGGAGCTGTCCCGTTCCTCGGAGTTGAGCGACGGCCTGGCGGCGCTGCGCGAGGAAGTGGTACGGGACCCGGGGCCCGGGGTGCAGGGACGGCTGGATTCCCTGGGACAGAAGTTGCTGGCACCGCTGGGAGACGCGCTGCCGCAGCGCGTCTACCTGCTGCTGGCCGGCCCCCTGCAGGGCATCCCGTTCGATGCCTTGCGGCTGGGCGGAAGATTTCTGGCAGATCGGCACCAGGTGGTCAACCTCGCCGGGCTGTCGGCGCTCGCGCGCCGAGGGGTGGCCATGGCCCCGGGTTACCGGGATCACGTATTTCTGGCCGGTGATCCCCGCCGGGAACGGGACCCCTTCAGCCTGGAAGTCGTCATCTCGCCGGAAGTTGCCGCCGTCACGGACGCATTCGTCGGGCCCGGCCTGCACGTCGTCCAGGGCCTCGCGCTGCAGAAGGACGAATTTCTGGACGATCGATTCACCGGTGCGGCGCTGATCCACCTTGCGGCGCCGGGCAGGCTGGAACTGACGTCTCCCGATCGATCGTACCTGACGCTGTCCGGCGGCACCGGGATCAGTCCCGAGAACACGCTGTCGCCGGCAGAAGTTCGTGCCTTCGACCTGGCGGCGAGCCTGGTTGTGTTGAGCCGTACGGTTGCAGTGGGTGAGTGCGGCTCCGCCGTGTGCAGCCGGATGCCCATGGTCGCCGAATTCCTGGATGCAGGGGCCGCCTCCGTGCTGGTGTCCCTGTGGCCGGTTGCGGAAGCGGATGCCGCGTCTTTCGCGACCGACTTCTATCGCCATATCGGGCAGGAGCCCGATATCGAAAGCGCCTTCGCTGTGACCCGCCAATCGCGCATCGCCAGCGCCGGCGCGACAAATTTGGAATCTTGGGCAGGTTTTCAGCTATTTATCAGGTAGAATGTCCCAAATCCACTTCCCAAGTGGTGCAGTAGAGAAATTCGTCCGGAGGTTTAGCACGTGGAAAAGAGAAAATTCCTGGTCGTCATCGACCCTTCACATGAACGGCATCTTGCGCTGGAACGCACGCTCGACATTATCCGGCAGCGCGCGGAGTGGCCGTTGGAATTTCACCTGTTCATCGGCTTCGAAGCCGACGACAGGACGGACAGCGAGGCGCCGACCGAGGTCATCCGGAGCACCGAGTGGTTCGAGCAGTTACTGAAGCCGCTGCAGGAACTCAACGCCGAGTACACTACCGAGTTCTTCTGGACGCGGAACTGGCGCCACTCCATCCAGGAGGCAGCCGAGCGATATGTCTGCGACACAATCCTGCTGTGCGAGTCCTCGGCCGAGCACAAGCGCCTGATCACCGACTCCAAGTGGGACCTGGTGCGTCATTCACGCTGTGACGTCGTAATTTGCGACGAGGGTACCTCAGGCCCGTATAACTGCGTGCTGGCGGCGGTCAATACACAGGCGAAGGACCCGGTCCACATCGCCATGAATGAGAAGATTTTTGAACGCGGCAAGTTCCTGGCCGAGTATTTCGGCGCCGAGTACCACGTGGTCAACGCCTACAAGGACAGCGAGGATTTTCCGGATCGCGGCCTGATTGGGCGGATGAGCGGTCTGCCGCGCGAGAACATCCACCGTGACATGGGCAGGCCGGAAGAGGTGATCTCCCTGGTGGCCGGGAAAGTGGAGGCCGACATGATCGTCATCGGCATCAGTTCGAAAACCGGCCTGGCGGCCAAGCTCAGCAGCCACACGACCGAAAAGGTCATGGAAAGGGTGGATATCGACGTGGTGGCTCTCAACTGAGGCCGGGGGGCCGGTTCAGCGGCCTGCCATCCAATCTGCAAAGAAAAAGCCCCGGCGCAGACCGGGGCTTTTGTTATCTCGGGAAAAGGCCGACGCGACCGGCGCCGGGGCGACTAACCGCCACTCTCGTCCTGGGTCTGGCCCTCGATGACGTCCAGCAATTCATCGCGCTCACGAGGCTGCGCGTCCGGCAGCTCCTGGTTCATCAGGTCGCGGCGCTTGAGTTCGCTGTCGACGTAAGCGATCCATTGCTGCGCCGCCCGCCGCGAACGATTGTCGCCGGCGGCCCGCTCGAAGGCGCGCCGCGCCTGTTCGAGGCGCTTCTGGTTGAACAACGCCATGCCGAGCATGATGTTGGCGGTATCGCTGCGTTTCAGGCCGCCTGCCTGTATCCCCTTCTGCACTGCTTGCGCGGCTTCGGACCAATTTTCCAGGTTGAGATGCGCCTGGGCCAGCCGGACATAGAGTTCGCCGTCTTCGGACATCCCGGCGGCCCGTTCCAGGGGCGGAATGGCCTTTTCGTCCTCGCGGGCCTGGTACCAGGCCTGGGACAACAGGCGCAGGTTCCGCTCGTTCGATTCCACGATATTCTCGTTCATTTCCTTCTCGAGCAGCGTCGCGGCCTTGTAGGGCAAACCGTGCAGCAGGTACAGGTTGCCCAGGTTGGTGATGTGCGACGAAGTGTTCAGCATGCCTTTCTCGTAGAGCACTTCGGTTAGCGCAAGCTGCTTCTTGGTGTCTCCGAGTTCGCTGTAGATGCCGGCGAGGGTCAGTACGTAGGTATCCTTCGGATAGTAGACGATCAGTTCCTTGACCACGTCGATCATCAATTCGTACTCTTTCTGTTCGAAGTAGATCACACGCAGCAACAGCAGCCAGTTCTCGCGCGGGGTCTGACCCTGCTCACGGTACATGTCGATGGCCGTCCTGATCGGCACCAGGGCCTCGTCGTAGCGACCGAGCTGGAAGAGCGCCTGCCCTTCGATCATCATCACGTCGGCCGAAGGCTCCGGTATTGCTGCAATCAATTGGCGGACCACCACGAGAGCGGCTTCGTAGTCTTCCTCGGTGAAATGCAGCTGAGCTTTGGTCTTGAGCGTGCTCAGCAACAGCGCCTCCGGCAGTTCC
>CALKKN010000218.1 GCA_937995275.1 uncultured Lysobacterales bacterium
GCGTGACCAGCCTGCATCTGCTCTCCGGCGGGGAGAAGGCCCTGACGGCCGTGGCGTTCGTTTTTGCAATCTTCCGACTGAACCCGGCGCCGTTTTGCTTGCTGGACGAGGTGGACGCGCCCCTGGATGATGCCAACGTGGTGCGCTTTTCGTCCCTGGTGCGGGATATGTCGGACGCCGTGCAGTTCGTTATCGTCACGCACAACAAGATCACCATGGAGATGGTGCACCAGATGAGCGGTGTTACGATGAGGGAACCGGGAGTTTCGCGGCTCGTGCAGGTCGATATCGACCAGGCGGCCGCTCTCGCCGGGAGTTAGCGGCCGCAAGAAACTGTTTTGAGAGGCAGATTTTGGATACGTCAACACTACGCTGGATTCTGATAGGCGTCGGCATAATCGTTATCGCCTCGATCTTCCTGTTCGGGAATCCGGAGAAGCGGCGCAAGCCCAAGGCCTCGCGGCGTGAGCAACGTCGTGCCAGGAGCCTTAAGGCGGCGGCCACGCCCCGGCGCGAGCCGACCCTGGACGGCACAGCCGTGCCCGCGGAGGACCCCGGGGAGAAAGGTGAGCCCGTCAACCAGGGTGAATTGGACATCGGCGCGGTGGAGGAACCGGCCCCGAGCCAGCCGCCGCGCCCGCGGAAGCCGGCCGGACCCCCGCCGGACATGATCGTCAGCCTGTTCCTGCTGGCCCGGGACAACCACGTTATCAACGGGGCGGAACTGCTGCAGGCGACGGTCAGCACCGGCATGGAATTCGGCGACATGGGTATCTTCCACCGACTGCCGGAGGGCAGCGAACAGCCGGTCTTCAGCCTGGCCAACGCGGCCAAGCCCGGTTACTTCGAGCGGGACGCATGGAACACCTTCGAGACATCCGGCGTGGCCCTGTTCATGACCCTGCCCGGGCCCGTCTACGCGCTGGACGCCTGGGAGGCCATGCTGGCCACGGCCCGCCGGATCGGTGAGATTCTGAATGCGGAGTTGCTGGACGGCGACCGCAGCCCGTTTACCCGCCAGCGCGAAGCGCAAATCCGGGAGGAGATGCGCGAGTACGACCGCAAGAAGTCTGCCCCGGCGTAACTGCAACGCCATGAACAGGTCAGAGGCGGAAGTCCGGGTCGGCCAGTTGCGGGCCCAGATCGAACGGCACGATTACCAGTACTACGTCCTGGACGAACCGACGATCCCGGACGCCGAGTACGACCACCTGATGCGTGAACTGCAGGCGCTGGAGCGGGCGTTCCCCGAGCTTGTCACCTCCGAGTCTCCGACCCAGCGCGTCGGCGGCGAACCGCTGGAGGGGTTCACCGAAGTCCGTCATCGGACGCCAATGTTGTCGCTGGCCAACGCCTTCAGCGCGGAGGAGATCGAGCAGTTCCACGATCGCGTGATCCGCGGCCTCGAGGTCGAGCATGTCGACTACGTCGCCGAACCCAAGCTGGATGGCGTTGCGATCGCGCTGCACTATCGCGATGGCCGCCTGCAGCAGGCGGCGACCCGCGGCGACGGCAACACCGGCGAGGATGTCACCTCGAACGCGCGGACGATCGCGGCCATCCCGCTGCGGCTGAAGAACGGCGATGCCGACCGGTCGTGGCCGGCGCGGCTGGAAGTCCGCGGCGAGGTCTACATGCCCCTGGCGGGGTTCGAGGCCTACAACGAACTGGCCCGCCGGGAGGGCCGCAAGGAATTCGTCAATCCGCGCAACGCCGCGGCGGGCAGCCTGCGGCAACTGGATCCACGCCTCACCGCCCAGCGGCCGCTGGCGTTTTACGCCTATGCGCTGCTGGCCGGCGATGCGATGCCCCCCAGCCACTACGAGGCGCTGCGGTTGTTGCAGGAATGGGGGTTGCCGGTCAACCCGGAAGTGCGTCGCGTGCGCGATGCCGCCAGTTGCCTGGGGTTTTACGAGGACATGGCGGCCAGGCGGGCGGAACTGCCCTACGACATCGACGGCGTGGTTTTCAAGGTGGACCGGCTGGAGCAGCAGGAGACGCTCGGCTTCGTCAGCCGCGCGCCGCGCTGGGCCATCGCCCAGAAATTTCCCGCGCAGGAGGTCGTCACGCACCTGCTGGGAGTCGACGTGCAGGTCGGGCGCACCGGGGCCCTGACCCCCGTGGCCCGGCTGGAGCCCGTGTTCGTCGGCGGCGTGACCGTCACCAACGCGACCCTGCACAACCTGGACGAAATCCATCGCAAGGACGTTCGCGTCGGCGATTGGGTCGTGGTCCGGCGAGCCGGGGACGTGATTCCCGAGGTCGTGAGCGTGGTGCCTGAACGCCGGGAGGGTGAATTGCCGGAATTCGAGATGCCGGCCGCCTGCCCGGTGTGCGGCTCTGCCGTCGAACGGGTCGAGGGCGAGGCGGTGTTCCGTTGCACCGGCGGGCTGTTCTGTCCGGCCCAGCGAATCCGCAGCATTCTGCATTTCGCCTCCCGGAAGGCGCTCGACATCGAGGGGCTCGGCGAAAAACTGGTCGTCCAGCTGGTCGAAACCGGCATGGTGCATTCGGTGGCCGATCTGTACCGCCTGGAAAGGGACGACCTGGTCGGGCTGGAGCGCATGGGCGAAAAGTCGACCGATAACCTGCTGGCGCAACTGGAGCGCAGCAAGACGCCTGTTCTTGACCGGCTGCTGTACGCGCTGGGCATCCGCGAAGTCGGCGAGGTCACGGCGACCGCTTTGGCACGGCATTTCGGCACGCTGGAGGCCATCGGGGCGGCCGGCGAGGAAGACCTGGTCGACGTCCCCGACGTCGGCCCCGTGGTCGCCAGCCACGTCCATGCATTTTTCCAGGAAAGCCACAACCTGGAAATCCTCGAACAGCTGCAGGACGCGGGCCTCCGCTGGCAGCCCCTCGAAGGTCCCGAGGGCGAGCAGCCCCTGGCAGATCAGACCTGGGTGCTGACCGGCGCCCTGGGCATGCCGCGCGCGCGGGCGAAGAACCTGCTCGAAGCGCTCGGCGCGCGGGTCACCGGCAGCGTGTCGGCCAGGACCACGGTCGTGCTGGCGGGCGCGGAGGCCGGCTCCAAGCTCCGCAAGGCCGAAAAGCTGGGCATTGACATCCTCGACGAGGACGCATTCCTCGAGCTTCTCGAACAGCACGGCGTGTCGTTGTAGGAGCGGCTTTAGCCGCGATGGGGTCTGAGACCCTGGTGCCGTATAATCGCGGCTAAAGCCGCTCCTACAGCTGCTCCGGCGGCAGGTCGAGGCGGAACAGCGGCGACGGGCGTCCCTCGGATGCCACGAACACCGAGCGGCCGTCGGCACTGAAACTGACTGCCTCGTCGTGCAGGCCGGGCGGGCCGATAATCTCCGTCGGCTGGCGCTGCAAAGCCTCCGGCCAACTTTCCCCTTCCTCACGGCGGAACAGGTACAGGCTGCGGTAGGTGATGACGGCGGCCAGGCGGCCGTCGGGCGAAATGTCCATGCCCGTGGGCTGCGACACCCACTGGCCGCGGCCAATACTGCGCATGATGTCCGCCTTCGTCGGCGGACGGAACCCGGGCACTTCGGCCAGGAATTCGGCTTCCACTTCGTGCTGCCACAACGCGAGGTCGAGCGGGATGCCATACAGGCGCGGGGGCTCGTCGCGCTTGGTCAGCAGCAGGATCATGCCGCTGACCGGGTCGTAAGTCATCGATTCAACATCGCGGGGCCCGTCCGGATACGTGACCCGTAAACGGTGTGTCGCGCGCAGGTCCCCGCTGAGTTCCCCGGGCGGCGGTTCGGGCACGAAATAGAGTCTGACGCGCTTGCGCTTGGCGTGATTGTCCCCGACATCGCCGATCACGAGCAGGGGTCCGTCATCCCCCGGCACGCGGGTCAGGTCCTCCCAGTCCCGGTTCTTGGCGTCGTCAATGTCCGCGAAGCCCAGATCCCGCCCGGCGGTGTCCGCGAAGTACAATCGTGCGCCCTCGTCGTTGTGCAGGAACAATCCCCCGTCCGCCGTGCTCTGCAGGCCACTGGCTTCGTCCAGGCGACTGGACTCGAGTTTGCCGACCAGGCGGAACTCGAGCGCGGGGGTCGGCGCGTTGCCGGCCCCGGCAGGCTCCGTCGGCGTAGTGTCACCGCCGGGCTCGCAACCTGCGAGCAGGAGGCACA
>CALKKN010000219.1 GCA_937995275.1 uncultured Lysobacterales bacterium
TGCGCTGGCTCATGACCCGGAACAGCTCGGACTGCAGCTCCGGCATGTGTCGCGCCATGCTCGAAACGGTCTCGAAGGTCAGTCCGCAGACCGCGCTGGTGTCCAGTGCGATGACGTTGGCCACGTGCTTGCAGGAGTGAATGGCATCCAGCCCGATGATTTCGCCGGGCAGGTGAAAACCGAGCACCTGCTCCTGCCCTTCGTGGTCGATCACGTAGCTTTTGAAACAGCCGGTGCGAACGGAGGCCACGGAGCGGAATTCGTCGCCGGCACGGAATAGATGCTCGCCCGGCTGAATGGGCCGGGAACGGTGAACGATCTGTTCGAACCGCTCCGTCTCGTCAGGCGTCAGGCCGCGCGGCAGGCAGAGTTCACCGAGCGCGCAGCGGCTGCATGCGACCTGGGTGCGGGAGGGCTCACGGCGATAGTCGCGGATATTGGCCACCCTAAGGGAACTTTCCATGACAAACTCTCCAACTTCCACATTAAGATTCTTTTTAGTGCATTATATTGATCGCACGTCAGTGCGACATGCGTAGAAATACGTAGGATAGCAGAGAGGACGCTAGATAACGCGTGAGAATTTCGGTTCGCTCTGGGGTGCCTGCAGGTATTCATCGAACACCATGGCGATGGCCCTCAGCAGCAGGCGGCCTTCGGGGGTCGCCCGGAATTCGTCGTTCCCCATCTCGATCAGACCGTCTTCGGCCAGTTGCTCCAGCTGACTCAGTTCGAGCGCGAAGTGGTCGTGAAAGTCGATCGCGAAGTTGGCTTCGAAGCGCTGGAAACTGACCTCACCATGGCACATGATGGCTTCGATGACGCTGCGGCGCAGTCGGTCTTCCGTGGTCAGGCTGATCCCGCGCCAGATCGGCAGCTTGCCTTCGGCGACGACGGACTGCCAGGTGGGGATGTCCTTGAGGTTCTGGGCGTAACAGTCGCCGACCTTGCCGATCGCGCTGACGCCGAGGCCCACCAGGTCACACTCGCGGCGCGTTGAATAACCCTGGAAATTCCGCTGCAGCCCGCCCTCGCGCTGGGCAATGGTCAGTTCGTCATCGGGCAGGGCGAAGTGGTCCATGCCGATATACACATAGCCATGCTCGGTCAGCCGCCGGATGGTCAGCTCCATGAGTTTCAGCTTGGTTTCGGGCGACGGTATGTCCTTCGCGTCGATCATGCGCTGCGCGCGGAAGATGTGCGGCAGGTGGGCGTAGTTGTAGACGGCCAGGCGGTCGGGGCGGGCCTCGACCACGGTATCGATCGTTTGACTGAAACTTTCGACGGTCTGCAGCGGCAGGCCGTAAATCAGGTCGATGGAAACGGAATTGAAGCCGAGTTTTCTCGAGCCCTCCACCATCTCCAGCGTCGCCTGCGGATCCTGTATCCGGTTGACGGCCTTCTGAACGCTCGGGTCGATGTCCTGTACGCCGAGGGAAATCCGGTTGAAGCCGATGTCCGCCAGGTGCCTCAGTCGGTCGAGGGTGACCGTCCTGGGGTCCACCTCGATCGAATACTCGCGGTTGTCGTCCTCGCTCAGCGAAAAGTGGCGGCCCAGTTCGGCCATCAGCCCCCGCAATTGTTCGTCGTCGTGGTAGGTCGGGGTGCCGCCGCCGAAATGCAGTTGCACGACCTCGCGGTCGTGATCGAAAAGATTGCCCTGCATCTCCACCTCGCGGACGAGCAGCTCGAGGTACCGGGTGGCCTGCTCGGCGTGCCGCGTGACCTTCTTCATGCAGCCGCAGTAGTAGCAGAGCGAGTGGCAGAAAGGCAGGTGCACGTACAGCGACAACGGCTTGGGAATCAGCTCGTTGTTGCTGGCGGTGGTATAGCGCCGGTAAGCCTCGGCGTCGAACCCTTCCATGAATTGCACGGCGGTCGGGTACGAGGTATAGCGCGGCCCGGCGATGTCGTACCGCTTGATCAGTTCGGTATTGAACTTGACGAGTTGTTCCATCAGTTGACTCTGTATCGGTGTCCCTTTAGTGAGAAGCGTAAACGATGGTGCCCGATGCAAACTTGACCGGTGTCAAACGCCCTGCTATTGCCCTTCGCACTCACTAAATAGTTCCAAATTTCACAACAATTTTCCACATGACACAGGTCAATTACGACCCGGTCCACCCTGCGTACACTACAGCCATCGACAGAACAGAACACCGTTTTGTCGACGGAACACGATTGTGTGAAGACTCTCCAAGTCTCAAGAATTAGGCCAGACACCCGTCTGGCCTTCTTTTTTGTGCGTCCTCGCGATCGCGGCTAAAGCCGCTCCTACAAGCCGCGATGGAACCTGGGCCTATTCCGAGCCGCCGGCCGCGGCTTGCTGCGTATTTTCGTAGAGGACGTACGGCTCGGCCTCGCCCTCGATGACGGTCTCGTCCACGACCACCTTCGAGACGTCTTCCAGCGAGGGCAGTTCGTACATGCTGTTGAGCAGCACCCCTTCCAGGATGGTGCGCAGCCCGCGGGCGCCGGTCTTGCGGGCCATGGCCCGCCGGGCGATGGCCGCCAGAGCGTCCTCGCGCACCTCCAATTCGGCGCCTTCCATGCCGAACAGGGCCTTGTACTGCTTGATCAGCGCATTCTTGGGTTCGACCAAAATGCGCACCAGCGCCTTCTCGTCGAGCTCCTCCAGGGTGGCCACCACCGGCAGCCGGCCGACGAATTCCGGAATGAGGCCATACTTGACCAGGTCCTCCGGCTCGACGTCCCGGAGCAGTTCACCGATGTTCTTGCGGGTGTCCTTGCTTTGCACCTCGGCCGCGAAGCCGATCCCGGCCCTGGTGGAACGCGCCTGGATGACCTTCTCCAGGCCGGCGAACGCGCCGCCGCAGATGAACAGGATCTGGGCCGTGTCAACCTGCAGGAATTCCTGCTGAGGATGCTTGCGGCCGCCCTGCGGCGGAACCGAGGCTACGGTGCCTTCGATCAGCTTCAGCAATGCCTGCTGCACGCCTTCACCCGAGACGTCGCGGGTAATGGAGGGATTCTCGGCCTTGCGCGAGACCTTGTCGATCTCGTCGATGTAGACGATACCCGTCTGGGCCTTGTCCACGTCGTAGTCGCACTTCTGCAAGAGCTTCTGGATGATGTTCTCGACGTCCTCGCCGACATAACCGGCCTCGGTCAGCGTGGTGGCGTCGGCGATCGTGAACGGTACGTTCAGCATCCGCGCCAGCGTCTCGGCCAGCAGGGTCTTGCCCGACCCGGTCGGGCCGATCAGCAGGATGTTGCTCTTGGTCAGTTCGACATCGTCGCCGTTGCGTTTGGGCTCGAGCCGCTTGTAGTGGTTGTAGACCGCAACCGAAAGGACCTTCTTGGCGTGCTCCTGGCCGATGACGAATTCGTTGAGGAAGTGATGGATTTCCTGCGGCTTGGGCAGCTTCTCGTGATCGCGGGCACCGTGTTCCTCGAGTTCCTCGCGGATGATGTCGTTGCACAATTCGACGCACTCGTCGCAGATGTACACGCTCGGGCCGGCAATCAGCTTGCGAACCTCGTGCTGGCTTTTGCCGCAGAAGGAACAGTACAGGATCTTGCCGTCAGTGCCTTTCTGGTCTCGTTCGCTCATCGCTTCGGTCAAACCGCTCCGGTTGCCATACTATCGCCGTGAAAATATTACCTTTTCCCTTTGTCCGCGTCGACTGCCCGGTTTTCAAGGACCTTGTCCACCAACCCGTACTCCAGCGCCTGGCGCGGATCCATGAAGTTGTCCCGCTCGGTATCCTCGGCGATGGTGTCGACGGTCTGACCGGTGTGCGCCGCCAGAATCTCGTTCAGCTCGGAGCGGAGCTTGAGGATCTCGCGGGCGTGTATGTCGATATCGGTAGCCTGCCCCTGGTAGCCCCCCAGCGGCTGGTGAATCATCACGCGGGAATGAGGCAGGCAGTATCTCTTTTCCCTGGCCCCTGCGGCCAGCAGCAAGGCTCCCATGCTGGCTGCCTGGCCGACGCACATCGTGCTGACTTCGCTGCGGATGAACTGCATCGTGTCGTAGATGGCCAGGCCCGCGCTGACGCTGCCGCCCGGGCTGTTGATGTACAGGTTGATATCCTTGTCGGGGTTCTCGGATTCGAGAAACAGCAGTTGCGCCACGACCAGGTTGGCCATGTGGTCCTCGACCGGGCCGACCACGAACACCACCCGGTCCTTCAGCAGGCGCGAGTAGATGTCGTAGGCGCGTTCGCCCCGCGAGGTCTGCTCGACCACCATCGGGACCAGGTTCAGTCCCCGGGGACTGGGCATTCCTGCCCTGGTATCGGGCGGGGATGATTCCAAGTACTTGTCTCTCATTCCATTCTCCGTGGCCGTCCGGGCCGCCGCCGCTCCGCCGGACGCAGGCCCGTCGACTGCAGCGCCATCAACCCCCCTGCGGGGATTGCGTCGCGCCAGCGATGACGTCCTTGAACGTCATGGCCTTGGGCGTCACTTTAGCGTTTTCCAATACCCAGTCAACCACCTGTCCTTCAAGGACTGAACTTTCGACCTGCTGCATCAGTTGCGGGTTCCCGTAATACAGCTGCATGACCTCGGCCGGCTGCTCGTAAGTGCCGGCGATGGTTTCGATCGCTTCCCGCACCTTACCGGCATCGGTGCGAATCTGGTTCTGTTGCGCCAGTTCGCCCAGCAGCAGACCGGCGCGGACGCGGCGGCGCGCCGGGTCCATGAATGCCTGCACCACCTGGGCGTCGGGCATTCCGTCCTGCGACTGGGTTGCCTGGGCCGCCATGGCCGTGGCCTCGTCGCTCACCATGCCCTCCGGGACTTCGAGGTCGGGCCGGGCGTTGAGCAACTCCTCGATCAGGGCGGCTTTCAGTACGCTGCTCGTCGCCTGCCGCAACTCGCGTTCGAGATTACCCCGAATTTCCTGCCGCAGCGCCTCCAGGGTACCGTCCTCGACGCCGAACGACATGATAAATTCCTGGTCCACTTCAGGCAGCTTGCCGACCGCTACGGAAACGAGCTTCAGTTCAGTTTCGGCCTCGCTGCCGGCGAGGGCCGGCTCGCGGAAATTCTCGGGGAACTCGAGCTTGACCTTCTTCTGCTCGCCGGGCGCCAGCCGGGCAACCGCCTTTTCAAGTTCCTCGAACCCCGAGTCGCCCAGGACTAACGCCGAGCGCTGTTCGCCCTCGGCCGGCACCCGGCCGGCTTCGGACTCCGCCGCGTACTCGATGACCACCCGGTCGCCGCTCTCAGCCTTGCGGTCGACTTCCTCCCAGGTCTTGCGCTGTTCCCGCAGGGTCTCCAGCATGTCGTCGACGTCGGTCTCCGTCACTTCCGCCTCGGGCCGCGCAATACTCAGTCCGGCGACATCGATGGCGCCGATCTCCGGGTAGACTTCGATCACCGCGGTGAATTCGAGGTCTCCGCCCTCCAGGCTCTTGGGCGACGCATCCACGCGGGGCGGCGATGCCGGCCGCAGGTCCTCATCGCGGAACGCCTGCTGCAAACTCTGCTGCATGGTTTCGTTGACGATGTCGAGACGCACCTGCTTGCCGTAACGCTGCCGGACGACGCTCATGGGCACGCGGCCGGGACGGAATCCCTTGATGCGCACCTCTTTGCTGAGTTCCTTCAGCTTGCTGTCGACCCGGCCCTGGATCTCGTCGCCGGGCACGTGCACCGTCAGCCTGCGTTCCAGGCCGCCGGCATTTTCTACAGAGACTTGCATAAAACGAATTAAACCTGTCGATGTTGTTGGGAAGGGCGGGAGACCCCTTGTTCAACCAGTGGTGCGAAAGGGGAGATTCGAACTCCCACGGGTTGCCCCACTGGATCCTAAATCCAGCGCGTCTACCAATTCCGCCACTTTCGCAAAGTTACCGAATCCGCCCGGAGTCCCGCGTGTCGGAAAAAATGGTGGGCCATCTAGGACTCGAACCTAGAACCAATAGATTAAGAGTCTACTGCTCTGCCAATTGAGCTAATGGCCCATCAAATTTTGGGGTGGACGATGGGGCTCGAACCCACGACCGCTGGAACCACAATCCAGAGCTCTACCAACTGAGCTACGCCCACCATTGTTCAGGGTCGCTATTCTACCGTGTTTTAACTGTCCTACAAACCAGCGCCGCGGCCCGAGTCCAAAGCGCGAGCTGCAGGAGCGGTTGTATGAGCGGCTGTAGCCGCGATTGCGTTCTCCGGGACTCCCAATCGCGGCTAAAGCCGCTCCTACAGCCCGCCAGTTCGAGTCCGCCCGGGCACCTACCACCGCTGCGGGCTCATCACCGCCCCACTAAAATGGCGCGCCTGGCAGGACTCGAGCTTGCTGTCGCTGCACAGCGCTTCTTTCGCGCTACACGCGAAAACCGCCTTCCCTACGCCTGCGCCTGGCAGGACTCGAGTCAGCTGTCGCTGCGCGGCGCTTCTTTCGCGCTACGCGCGAAAACCGCACCGCTCCGCGGGCATTTATGCGATCCTCGCTGCCCTTCGGGCAGTCTCGAATCGACTCGGTTCGAGTCCTGTTCGAGTATGCCATTCCCTCA
>CALKKN010000220.1 GCA_937995275.1 uncultured Lysobacterales bacterium
TCGGTTGGCGGTCGGCCACCGCTGGCGAATAGGCATTTCGCCGACCTATGCGCGGCACGCATGGCCCTCGCCCGAAACGGTGCGGCTGACCCTGTTTGCCGGCGATGGCTGCCGTCTGCGTCTGCCGGTTCGTACCCCGCAGGCGGCTGACCGCACGTTGCCGGCGTTTGCCCCGGCCGAGATTTCGCCGCCCCTCGCGGTCACTCAGGTTCGCGCACCCCGGCGGGAGCATACCGTCGCGCACGATCACGTGGATGGCTGGACCACGATGACGCTGGTCAACGACGAAGGCCGCCTGCGTTTCGAGGACAACGGCCTGGAAACGGATCACCGCAGTACGGAAACGTTCAAGGTGCGCGAGGGCGACCCCCTCTCCACCAGCCAGCACATTCGAACGGTGACCGAATTTCAGCGCGGTGACTGGCGCACGCGCGTTGAAACGAACAGCCTGATGACGGCGGACGCGACCCATTTTCATCTTTCGAACCACATGGATGCGTACGAAGGGGACGCGCGGGTGTTTACCAAATCCTGGACGAAAGCCATTCCCCGGGAGCACGTTTAGCGGAGTTTAATCCGGACGTTTTCAACCGTGATCTGGCCCCGTGACATCTGCGGTAGAATCGGTGCATGGCCCCTGCCTTCAGACCCGTGAGGACTGCATGAAACTGCTCAATCCCAAAACCTATCGCGGCCGGCACCCCGACCGGCAGACCAACGAAATGCTGGCGGCGGTGGTCGCCTGGTTCGAGGCGAAGGGCCTGACAAGCCTGAAAAAAGACTGGCACGCCAAAACCTGGAACCACGGTTTTGTCGAGTTCATGAAGTCTCGCCAGGTGCTGGCGACCCTGATGACGCCGCAGGGTTACGGCGAGAACGCCGCCTGGAACACCCTGCGCAATGTCGAATTTGCCGAGATTGCCGCATTTTACGGCATCACCTATTGGTACACCTTCCAGGTTTCCATGCTGGGTCTGGGGCCGATCTTCAACGGCGACAACGAGCAGGCCAAGCAGCGCGCGGCGCAGTTGCTCAGGGAAGGCGCGGTGTTCGCCTTTGGGCTGTCAGAGCGCGACCACGGAGCGGATATCTACTCGTCCGAAATGCAGCTCACTCCCCAGGCCGGCGGCGGCTATGCCGCGCGCGGCGGCAAGTATTACATCGGCAACGGCAACGAGGCGGCGCTGGTTTCCGTCTTCGGCAAGAACAGCGAAACCGGCGATTACGTGTTCTTTGTCGTCGACTCGAAGCACGAGAAGTACGAGTGCGTGAAAAACACGGTCAATGCGCAGAACTACGTGGCCGAGTTCCGCCTGCACGACTACCCGGTCCGCGAGGACGACATACTGAGCGTGGGGCGGAAAGCCTGGGACGACATGCTCAATACCATCAACTACTGCAAGTTCAATCTCGGTTTCGGCTCGATCGGCCTGTGCACCCATGCGCTGTACGAATCGATCAACCATGCCGCCCATCGCACCCTGTACGGCAAGCGGGTCACCGACTTTCCGCAGGTCAAACGCCTGCTCACCGATGCCTATTGCCGGCTGGCGGCCATGAGGCTGTTTTCCTACCGCGCGGTGGATTACCTGCGCTGTGCTTCCGCCGAAGACCGCCGCTACCTGCTGTTCAACCCGATCGTGAAGATGAAAGTGACCATGGAGGGCGAGAAGGTCATCGACGACCTGTGGGACGTGATTGCCGCGAAAGGCTTCGAGGCGGAACCGTTTTTCGAGATCGCCGCGCAGGAGATCCGCTCGCTGCCGAAGCTGGAGGGCACCGCCCATGTCAACATGGCGCTGATCGTCAAGTTCATGAAGAAGTACCTGTTCGCGCCGGTGGATTACCCCGAAGTCCCGCAGCGCAGCGATTCGGCCGACGACACGTTCCTGTTCCACCAGGGCCCGACGCGGGGGCTGGGCGAGATTCACTTTCACGACTACAACGAGACCTATGCCCGCTTCGACCTGCCCAATATCGAGGTATTCAGGCGCCAGATCGAGGATTTTCGCAGGCTGCTGCTGACGGCCGGGCCGGACGAGAACCAGGTCCGCGACATCGACTACATGCTGAGTATGGGCGAGCTGTTCACGCTGATCGTATACGGCCACCTGATCCTGGAAAAAGCACTGATGGACGACACCGGCACGGATCTGCTGAACCAGGTGTTCGACGTGTTCGTGCGGGACTTTTCAGCCTATGCCACCGAGCTGCACGGCAAGCACGGCAACACCGAAGCGCAGCGGGCGCTGATGCGCGATCTGATCCAGGCGCCGGTGGCCGATGCAGAGCAGTCCGAGCGCATCTGGCGCGAGCGTGTTCTTGCGCTGGGCGGAGTTTATGAGATGGGGGATTAGCGCGAAACTTCCGGGTGTCAATCGGTCCGAGAATGCCGGCGCTGGGGTGCCCAGCTCCTTACCGGAGTACCGATGGTTCGCGGGAATTTGAAAAATTCATGACGGTGGTGCCAACCCGGGTTATGGTTCCAACCGGCCTGTGTATTGGCAGATGACGAGGATGATGCGATGAAGCTCGACAAACAGGTACTGACCGGTCTCGGCGTCAGCAGCGCCAGGGCGGACAAATTCCTTCCCGCCCTGAACGAACTACTGCCCGAATACGGTATAGACACGCCGCTGCGCGTGTCCCACTTCCTGGCCCAGGTGCTGCACGAATCGGGTCGCATGAGGACCACCGAGGAAAACCTGAACTACTCGGAGAAGGGGCTCTTGAGGGTCTTTTCACGTTACTTCAGCGGGACCGAGGCCAGGGAGTTCGCGAGGAGACCCGAACGCATCGCCAACCGGGTCTACGCCAACCGGATCGGCAACGGTGATGAGGCCAGTGGCGACGGCTTTCGTTTTCGAGGCCGCGGGCTGATGCAGTTGACCGGACGCTCGAACTACCGGAAGTTCTCGACCTGGCTGGGCAGTGACGTCGTTACCGACCCGGACCCGGTCGCAGACCGGCATGCCGTCGCGTCGGCAGTATTCTTCTGGGACACAAGGAATCTGAATGCGCTGGCCGACCTCGATGACGGCAGAAAGATCACCAAGCGGGTCAACGGCGGGTTCCATGGATTGCCCGACCGCCTCGGCCTTCTGGTCCAGGCCAAGACGTTGCTGGACGCCGATGCCTTGCCGGTCGTGCCCGACCGGTTCACACACCGGGTGACCGCGAACCGGCTCAATCTGCGCAGCCGGCCGCGGGTGTCGCCCCAGACGCTGGTGACCGCGCTGAATCAAGGCACCCTCGTCTCCAAGCTCGCCGATGCCGATGTCGCCGGCTGGCTGCAGGTTCAGGCAGTCGTCAATGGCCGGGTTGTCGAAGGTTTCGTGCACGGCGATTTCATAAAACCGCTGGCGGCGGAAGCAGCTCCGGCTGAGGTCGTGGCACTGGTCACGCCCGAGATTGCGCGGACGACCTCGCTGCCGCCCGCGCACCTGCGCGAAAATCGGCGTGACATCACTCGCGCGCGGGGCGGCGGACGCGCCTTCCCATTGGGTGAGACCGGTCGGCCGCGGCGCGGCGCGACCCGACCCGACACCAAGGCACGCCAACTGCTCGACATCGCCGGGTACCTCGACAGCCCGAATCCGGCGCACCACCGGTATGAACCGCAGGGCAGCCGCACATTCTGCAACATCTACGCGTACGACTTTTGTTACCTGAGCGGTGTCTATTTGCCCCGTGTATGGTGGAAACCGGCCGCGCGGCGTGCGCTGCGGGCTGGCGGCGAGGTCGCTGTCGAGTACGGCAGGACCGTGCGCGAGCTACGTGCGAATGACCTGCACGATTGGCTGGAGGACTACGGGTCGGAATTCGGCTGGCATGCGGCCACCGACCTGGATGAACTGCAGGCGGCCGCAAACCAGGGGCAGGTCGGGTTGATTGTCGCCAAGCGCCACGATGACGGCAAGCCGGGCCACATCACGGTTGTGGCTCCGGAGCACGACGGTTTTTCAGCAGCCCGTAGCCCCGCGGGCCTGGTGCAGCGGCCGGTCGAATCGCAGGCCGGCAGGGTAAATTTCCGCTTCAAGGTAAACTCCAGCAGGTGGTGGTTGCACTCCAGGTTCGAGTCGTTCGCGTTCTGGGTCCACCGCTGACGGGGGGCGTGCGGGGCGCCACGTCTGAAAAGGCGGCACCGGGGTGCCGCCTTTTGGGTGGTTGCGGATGAGGTAATCACTCCGAACCGGTCGGGAAGCGGATGGCGTCGCAACCGAAGAACTGGTGGGTTCCCGTTGCGTCGGTGAACTCGCCCTTCACGCAGGCTTCGGTGTCCATCTCCTGCAGGCCGGTTTCGGCCATCTTGAAGTGCAGCAAGAGGTCGGTGTCGCCGTCCATGGTGGTTTCGTCCAGTTCGTAGGAGTCCTCGTAGTGGCCGCGGTTGTGCGATTCGGTGGCGCCCAGCCCGTCGTCATCCCAGATCCCGGGCGGGCCGAAGCGCACGCTCAGCGGATCGACCAGGAAGATGTCGAAATCCAGCGGCGTGCCGTACTCGCCGGCCGAGGTGGCCAGGACGGCCACGGCGACCGTGCCTTTCAGCCGCTGCTGGGAGTTGGGGTCGCTGCCCGGAGCGATGTTGATGACCACCGGCACCACGCACTCGATCTCCACGTCCAGCGTCGCGCTGTTGTTGGAATAGTCGGGGTCCGTTGTTTCCGCGTCGGTCGGCTCGATGAAGTTGTCGAAGGTCCAGACGTGGTGGCTGGCCGCGCCGCAGTTGACCACGAATTCCTCGGTCACGGTCACGGGCTCGTCCAGCGTCGCGATCAGCACGTCCTGCACATCCTGCGCGGGGCTCACCGTGGAATCGACCGGTGCGGTGGCGTCGACGGTGACGCGCGTGTTGACCGGCCAGGACAGGCCGTGGTTGGACACGTCCTTCTCCAGCGTCAGCAGCACGTCGTCGGCCACCAGGATCTCGTCGGGCGGATCGATCGCCTCGAAGCGCTCGATATCGAGGTCGGTTTCAGCCACCACCCCAGTCGCAGTCCACCAGGCCGCCGGCGTGACTGCAGCTCCAGTCGCCATCGCTGGAGGAGACGAAGCTGACGTCGGTGGGCAGCAGGTCGCTGGCGGTCACGTTGAACGCGCGGGTCGGGCCGAGGTTGCTGACTCCCAGGCTGTAGGTCAGCTCGGCGCCGGCCCCAGGTGAAACGGGTGAGTACCCATGCCGTGGCCGTTCGCAGCCATGCATCCTTGCCGGATTTCCAAAAGGGTGGTTTGTACTGCCAGGCCGTCGACCGTCAGCCGGGGCTGGCGTTCTTTGCGGCGTTCGAGCTAAGCGGGGTGATCTTCCACACGAAATCCTCCAGTGTGCGCACCTCGCCATTGACCACGGCAGGGCGGAACAGGGCACCCTGCAGGACGCCCAGAATCTTCTGAGACTGCGTCTCCGACAGGCTTTCCGGGGCGTCGATAATTTCGACGTCCTGCAGTCGACCGTTGTCCATCACGGTCATCGATATTTCCAGGCTGCCCGGGACGGCCGGTGGATTCGGGTCCCGCACAAAAGACTCTCCCGTGTTCATGAAACGAATTGGCGCCGGTTGCCCCATGTACCTGTCGGCAAGAGTGGCGAAGTCCGCGCTCGCTGCCAGGATTCGGTAAGCCTGCTCATAGTTGATTTCAGCCGAACGGTAGTACTCGAACGCGAGGTTCCAGTCACCGACCTGGGCGACCGCTTCTGCAAGCTGCAGATCCGTGGCGTCCGGATTTTCCTGCCAGGACTCCACCGCCCGCTGGAGAGCCACCTCGCCCGCCAGGAAATGACTGATAACCGTCCGGTCGGGGTTCAGCCGGTCCCCGAATTCATCGGCGTTCATGACGAGTTCGGGGTCAGGCGATTGCCTGGTCAGCGCAACCTGATAGATCGCCCGGTAATGTGCCTGCGCCAGCGTCCGATTGTTACTTGCGGATTGGGGATGCCCAAGCCCGTACTGCGCCTCGGTCAGGTAGGCGATGCGCTCCGCCAGGTAGCTGAGATTCTCATAATCGGAGGGCCGGACAGACACATCGCTTCGTGCCAACCGCTCGGTGTACCAGCCGGAGATTTGTTCCAGGACCGGCAGCATGTCCGGATTGTCTTCACCGTGGTGCCGGGCGTGAATCCGGTAGATCTGTTCCAATGCCTCGACAGCCACCTCCGGGTTTCCCGCAAGAAACTCGATGTCCGCGATGCTGTACAGATAACTCGTCTGCTCCAGGCCGTTGGGGCCGGAATTCGCCCGCGACACCAGCGCGGCCCGGTGGAATGCGTCGCGCGCCCCTTCGAGCTCCCCCAGTTCGATCAGCGACTGCCCCATCCCGTGGTACAGGTCCACGAGTTCGGTGGCGTAGGCACCTCCCAACGACTCCGCATGCTCAATGGCTTCGAGGTAGTCGCGCACGGGGTCGGCGCCGGGCGAGTAAGCGAAGTCCTGCGCCCCCAGAATGGGGCTGGCTATGAGCAGCGCGCATAGGATGAGCCGCTTCATCCTGTAACTGTAATCCAGTTCGGACGTCTTGGCCAATTGCGGGCGCTGTATCAGTACCAGCGACCCCTCAGGACCCCACGGCGACGTCCAGTGCCTCCTCGACCTCGATGCGCTTGTGGTCCACGCGCGTGGAGTCGAACAACCCGGCTTCGTCGTAGATGACGCGATCCTCGTAGTCGTCGAACCAGATGGCTTCGGGGTTGCGGGCGACGATGCAGACCTTGCCGCGGTCCGGGGCGTCCAGCGCATTGCGCAGGATCTTGAAGATCAGCACGCCGTTCTCGGTGCCCGGGATGCCCGGTATCGGCTCGTTGGTGACCGCCGCCACCTCGGTCTTGCCCTTGTAGTGGGTGATCGACAGGCGGGCATGTGCTTCCACCCCGGACAGGCCTTTCTGGGACTCATTGAGAACGCGCCAGGCCTCCTCGATAGGCAGGTTGAAGGCCTTGTGGCCGATGATATCCCTGCCGCAGAAGAAGTAGTGGTTGCCCACGCCGACCCGGTACAGGGCGCGCTGCATCACCCGCAGCGCATCGGCGTCGTCATTGACGCCCTTGATGATCGGCGCCTGGTTCTCGACGTTGATCCAGCCGCGC
>CALKKN010000221.1 GCA_937995275.1 uncultured Lysobacterales bacterium
TGCTCGAGGTCACCGGCGCACTGGGTTCCACCCTGTTCCTGCTGGCGTTGCTGCTGGTCGGGCTGACGCTGTTCGCGGGGATTTCCTGGTTTGGGGTTATGGACGCCATCGGGCGTTACACGCTGGCGGCTCTTTCCTGGCTGGGAAAAGCGGTGGCCGGCATGCGCGATTGGTTTGCCGGGCGCCGGGCCAAGGCGCAGCGTGTCGAGATCCGCAAGGCGGATTCCGAACGCCGGAAAAGCAAGAGCAAGCCGAGGATTGAGCCGCAGGTCTGGTCGCCCGAAAGCCAGCCGAGCGTGCGGGCCGAGCGCGAAAAACAACAACCGCTGTTCAAGAACCTGCCGGCCGGTTCCCTGCCGCCGCTGGAACTGCTGGACGATCCGCCCGAACAGGCGCCTGGCTACAGCACCGAGGTGCTGGAGGCTCTCTCCCGGCAGGTCGAGCTCAAGCTGGCCGACTTCGGCGTGCAGGTCGACGTCGTCGAAGTCCACCCCGGCCCGGTCATCACCCGCTTCGAGCTGCAGCCGGCGCCCGGCGTGAAGTCGGCGCAGATCAGTAACCTGGCCAAGGACCTGGCGCGCGGCCTCAGCGTTATTTCGGTGCGGGTCGTCGAGGTGATCCCCGGCAAAACGACCATCGGCCTGGAAATCCCGAATACCGTGCGGCAAACCGTTTACCTGTCGGAGATTTTGCGGTCCGAGGTTTACGAGCGGTCCAATTCAGCCCTGACCCTGGGGCTGGGCAAGAGCATCGGCGGCAACCCCGTGGTCGCCGACGTCACCCGCTTCCCGCACCTCCTGGTGGCGGGCACCACCGGTTCGGGCAAGTCCGTGGCGCTGAATGCGATGATTCTCAGCTTCCTGTACAAATCGACGCCCGAGCAGGTACGGCTGATCATGATCGACCCGAAAATGCTGGAGCTTTCGGTGTACGAGGGCATTCCGCACCTGTTGGCGCCCGTGGTGACGGACATGAAGGAGGCCGCCAACGCCCTGCGCTGGTGCGTGGCCGAGATGGAGCGCCGCTACCGGCTGATGGCCACCCTCGGGGTGCGCAACATCTCGGGCTACAACCGCAAGGTGCGCGAGGCAGAAGAGAAGGGCAGCCCGTTGCAGGATCCGTTCTGGGAGCCGGCGGTCGCGGACGTCCCGGAGGAGCCGCCCGCGCTCGAGACCTTCCCCTTCATCGTCGTGGTGGTCGACGAATTTGCCGACCTGATGATGATCGTCGGCAAGAAGATCGAGGAACTGATCGCCCGCTTGGCCCAGAAGGCCCGGGCCGCGGGGATCCACCTGGTGGTGGCCACGCAGCGGCCGTCGGTCGACGTCATCACCGGTCTGATCAAAGCCAACATCCCGACGCGTATCGCCTTCCAGGTCTCGTCCCGGGTCGACTCCCGGACCATCCTCGATCAGATGGGTGCGGAACAGCTTCTGGGTCACGGTGACATGCTGTTCCTGCCGCCCGGCTCAGCCCTGCCCGAGCGGATTCACGGCGCCTTCGTGGGGGACCGCGAGGTGCACGCCGTGGTCGGGTACCTGAAGCAGTTCGGGGAACCGGAGTACCTCCACGAGGTCCTCAGTGAGACGCAGATGATGTTCGACGGCATGACCGTCGGCGCGACCGGTCTTCCGGAGGCTGCCCAAGGCGAGCAGGACGAATTGTACGACCAGGCCGTGGCGTTCGTGACCGAAAGCCGCCGCGCGTCCATCTCCAGCGTCCAGCGCCAGCTCCGCATCGGCTACAACCGGGCGGCGCGGCTGGTGGAGGAGATGGAGGCTGCGGGCATCGTCAGCCCGCCCGAACACAACGGCCAGCGCGAAGTGCTGGCGCCACCGCCGCCCCGCGATTGACCGCAGGCCGCCGCAGAGGACCTCCCGTATGTTGCGTTTCAACCCGATGGCCCGGCTGCTCGCCGTTTTATGCCTGGCCGTGGCGGCGGCCTCCCCGGCACAGGAACCATCCGCGCGGCAGCAACTGGAGCGGTTTACCGCGGGCCTGGAGACCCTGCACGCACAATTCGACCAGCAGGTCATCAGCACCGACGGCACCGTGCAGGACAGCAGCAGCGGTGAGGTATGGCTGAGTCGCCCGCAACGATTTCGCTGGGCGTACGGCGGTGACTTTCCGGAACTGGTCGTGGCCGACGGCTCTCATATCTGGATCTACGACGAGGCCCTTGAGCAGGTTACCGTCAGGGATCAGTCCCTCGATGCCCCGGATTCCCCACTCGCGCTGCTGACCGACCCCGGACGTCTGGAGGAACAGTTCGAAGTCAGGGAGGCCGGAGAAGCCTCTGACCTGCAGCTGCTGGAATTGCGCTCCCTGGACAGGGAAAGTCAATTCGAGCGGATCCTGTTGGGCCTGCGAGCCGACCGGCTGGAGCTGATGGTCATGGAAGACGCCTTCGGCCTGCGCACCGAACTGAGGTTTCGCGACCTCCGGCGCAATCCGCAGCTCGACGAATCCCTGTTCCGCTTTCAGCCGCCGCCCGGCGTGGACCTCATCGGCGACGTGCCTGAAGGCAGCCGGGGGCCCTGAGCCGAGCTCCGCTCCGCCGAGCATTTGTGCCGCGCAGACGGTAAAATATGCCGTTTGTAAAATCCGGACCCACCCATGCTTGACCCGCAGTTGTTGAGAACCGATCCCGACGGCGTCGCCGCGGCCCTCACCGTTCGCGGTTACGACCTGGACGTTGAGGCCTGGCGCCAACTGGAAGCCCGCCGCAAGGATCTGCAGATAACCGTCCAGGACCTGCAGAACCGCAAGAATCAAAGCGCCCGGTCGATCGGCCAGGCCAAGGCCCGCGGTGAGGACATCCAGCCGCTGCTCGACGAAGTCAAACACCTGGGCGATGAGTTGGGGCGGTTGGAAACCGAATTCGGCGAGGTTCAACGGCGGCAGCAGGCGTGGCTGATGGACATGCCGAACCTGGCTTTGCCGAACGTACCGGCGGGCCGGGACGAAAACGACAACGTGGAGCTGCGGCGTTGGGGCGAACCCGTCGCCTTCGGGTTCACGCCGCGGGATCACGTTGAGCTGGGCGCTGCCAACGGGCTGTTGGATGCCGAGTCGGCCGCCAAGTTAGCGGGCGCCCGCTTTACCGTCCTCAAGGGCGGCCTCTCGCGCCTGCACCGTGCACTGGCGCAGTTCATGCTCGACGTCCACACGCAGGAACACGGCTACACCGAGGTGTACCTGCCGTACCTGGTCAATCCCGAGGCCATGACCGGAACGGGGCAATTGCCCAAGTTCGGCGACGACGCTTTCGCCACCACCGACGACCCGCCGCGTTACCTCGTGCCGACAGCCGAAGTGCCGATGACCAACCTGGTGGCCGGAGAGATTGTCGACGCCGAGGCGCTGCCGCTGCGCTATACATCGCAGACGCCGTGTTTCCGCCGGGAAGCGGGTTCCTACGGCAAAGACACCCGGGGCATGATCCGCCAGCACCAGTTCGAAAAGGTCGAGTTGGTGCAGATCACCACACCCGAATCCGCCCGCGCGGCGCTGGACGAACTGACCGGCCACGCGGAAACCATCCTGCAAAAGCTGAACCTGCCGTATCGCACCGTCGTGCTGTGCACGGGGGACATGGGTTTCGCGGCCGCCAGGACGCACGACATCGAGGTCTGGTTGCCCGGACAGAATGAAGGGCAGGGCGCCTACCGGGAGATCTCCTCCTGCAGCGTCTGCACCGACTTCCAGGCCCGCCGCATGAAGGCGCGCTGGCGCAATCCGGAGACCGGCAAGCCGGAACTGGTGCACACCCTGAACGGCTCCGGGCTGGCCGTCGGCCGCACGTTGATTGCCGTGATGGAGAACTATCAGGAGCAGGACGGCTCGATCCGCGTGCCGGAGGTCTTGCAGCCCTACATGGGCGGCACAGAATTCATACGCTAAATACCTATGTAGGAGCGGCTTTAGCCGCGATTGGGTGAAAGCCGGACGCCGAGGCACCCCGTACCTTTTTCGCTGATTGTCATCAATCGCGGCTAAAGCCGCTCCCATAACGAAAAAAGCCCGCCAGTAGCGGGCTTTTTCGCAGACATGCAGCGGCCGGTCAGTCGTCGCCGAATCCGAAGCCCAGCAGGGCCAGCAGGTTGTTGAACAGTATAAAAACGTCGGCCAGCAGGCCCGTGGCGGCCACGATGTAATTCGTCTCGCCGTTGCGGACGATCTGCTGGGTCTGCCAGATGATCCAGCCGCAGGCGATCAGGATGATCATCGTGGACAGCGCCAGCGCCAGCGCCGGGATCTGCAGGAACCAATTCAGGATGAAGGCGCCGATGACGGCCAGCGTTCCGACCGCCAGGAAGGCAAACCAGCCGCTGAAGTCACGCTTGGTGTTCATGGCGTAAGCCGACAGCCCGAAGAAGATGCCCGCCGTCAGTCCGAACGAGGCGGCCACCAGTTCGCCGCCATTGCGGTACTGCGCCAGGACCGCATCGACGTTGCCCCCGGTGACCAGGCCGAGCAGGCCGGCGAATGCGAAGGACCACACCAGGCCCCAGGCGCTGTTCCTGGTTGCGTTTATGGCAAACGACAGGCCAAAAATGCCGATCAGGAACGGCCAGAAGCCGATTCGAAGATGCGCGGCCTGAGCGACTAACGCCACGCTCGACGCAAACAGGAACATCATGCCGAGCAGGGCGTAGGTATTCCTCAGTGTCTTGTTGACTACTGCTGTCGAGAGACGGCCTGCCGGTGCAGCGTTGTAAAGCGTTCGATTCATGGTTTGCATTCACTCCTTGGGGTTGTTCGCCATCCGCCCGCGCCGCGGGCATCAATAGATGTATTTTACAGACATTAAATATGGGTTGCCGGTTCCCGGCTTCAAGTGCGTCATGCTAGGGCAAAGCGTCACGCCTGTCACCTGCCGGAGGGCAGGGGTGGAGCGCCGGGCGCTTTTGGGCTATTCTGGCGCGCCTCGGAGAGGTGGCAGAGCGGTTGAATGCACCGGTCTTGAAAACCGGCAAGGGTTAATAGCCCTTCGTGGGTTCGAATCCCACCCTCTCCGCCACCCATCCCCGCACTCCCCGTGTAGGAAATCCCCCCTCCGCCACGTCTGCCTCTCGACGGACCGACGTCAACTCCCTATGATGATGGTCCGCACAACGACCTGACAGACAGTAGGCTCAACGGACATCTTGTTCCGGAGGGACACTTATGATCAGACTGCTGGTCGTTGACGACCATGAACTCGTCCGCATCGGGCTCCGACACATTCTGGCCGGCTATCCGGCCATCCAGATCGCGGCGGAAGCCGTCGACGGTGAATCAGCCCTTCGCATGAACCGCGAATTCAGACCGGATGTCGTGTTGCTCGACGTCTGCCTGCCGGGTTTGTCGGGATTCGAGATTACCAGGCGACTGAAACAGATCAGCCCGGATCTGGGCATCGTCATTCTGACGGTACATGAGCAGGCCCCTTATCCGGCCCAGTTGCTGGAAGCCGGCGCCTCTGCCTACCTGACCAAGGGCTGTCCGGCCACCGAGCTGGTCCAGGCCATCCAGACGGTGGCCCGCGGCGGGCGCCACATTGGCTCGCGGGTTGCGCAGCAGATGGCGCTCGACATGTTGCCGGGCGGCAAGGTTTCACCCTTCGAGGAACTGTCCGCACGCGAGATGGAGGTCATGCTGATGCTGGCCGACGGGCTCAAGGTCGCCGACATTGCCGCAGCAATGCACCTGAGCCCGAAAACGGTCGCGACTTACAAGTACCGCATCTTCGAGAAACTCGACACACGCAACGACGTGGACATGACCCGCATGGCCATGCGTTATGGCGTAGTGGCCAACAGCTGAACCAGCCCGTCAGCCATTACCTCGACAGCAGTGCCGGCTCAGTTGTGCTCGGCGGACTTCGTTGGAGCCGTCTTGGGGCGTTCCGGCGGCGGACCGGGCGGTTTTTCAGATGGCGCGGACGAGGTCGGCTTCAGCGTGTAAATACCCTTGCTGTCCCGCACGACCTCGACACCGGAGCCACCGCTCCCGGGCTTGTCGGGGACGGATTGTGGCGCCGCTTTCTGTGGGACTGGCGACGCCTTCCCGGCGGGTTTGCTTCCCTCTGTGGGCTTGGCGCCCTCTGTGGGCGCCGCGGTGCTTTTCGCGGGCTTGGCGCTTTCGGTTGGAATCTTGCCTTCTGTCTCCTCAACAAGGATCGTATTGGGTTGGAGGTCAATGATTTCGGATCGGGCGGCTGTGCAGTCGGGGGATGCTCCCACCCATTCCACATCAGGGTGATCCAGCAGCAGGCGCACAGATTGGCGGAAAATCGGATGCTTCGAGACTACAAACACGCGCCTGACTCTCACCTGGCCTCCTGATACTCACTTGCTCTTCAGAAGTGTGAATGCACACTGGTCCGGCGCTATCCGGTCCGGCGCTTGTCATTCAGTGGCAATCGGTGGTCTACTGCACTTAATAGAGAGTCTAGTCAAAGACGGGTTGTT
>CALKKN010000222.1 GCA_937995275.1 uncultured Lysobacterales bacterium
CTACCGCATCGATCCGGGGGCGCTTGATCGCCTGCAGCCGGGCACGAAACTTCTATGGCGCGTCACCGCTAATCTGCCGGATGGCAGTGAAACGGTTTCCCCGACCTTCACTACCATCGTTGAGTGAAGGACCGGCGTCAGCTCATGTTCTCTTGAATCGCGCCAGCAACCAGGCGGCGCCGGCCGCAAGCAGAACGGCTCCCATGACCCAGTAGAGCGCGCGATGATCGACACAACCCCATTCGCGGCTAAAGCCGCTCCTACAAAGTCGCCCCACACAATGGGACGCATGGAGATGGGCCGTCAGTAGGTCGGGACCGAAGGGTCGACCTCCATCGACCAGGCGTGGATGCCGCCGGCGACGTTGCTGATGTCGGAAAAGCCCTGCTTGCGGAAGTACTCCGCGGCGCCCATGCTGGAGTTGCCGTTATGGCACAGAAATGCGATCGGGCTGTCCTTCGGCATGGCCTCGAGTTTCTCCATGGTCGGCCGATCCGGAATCAGCGCGCCCTCGATGGAAGCGCGGGCCCGTTCCGATTCGGCGCGGATGTCGACGAGCGTCACGTCGCCGGCCTTCAGCTTGTCGGACAGTTCCTGAACGGTCATCTGCTTTACCGGAGGCGGCGCCTGGGGCAACCGGATCGTCAGGCCCTCGCCCTGCATGGTGGAAACCCAGTCGATCTCCGCCCCGCGGGCGCGCTGCGCCGTTGCGATATCCATCAGCACCTTGATGCCGTTCGATTCGCTGGCGATTTCGGTGCCCTGGGGCGGGGCCAGGTTGAACTGCGCGTCCCAGTTGGCGTCCACCAGGAAATGCAGAGCGACGCCTTCGTGGCCCTGCATCGCCTCGCGAATCTTGTCCGCAGCGGCCGGGGTCACCGTAATCTCAGGAGCCGTGCGGTCCGGGGCGCCCAGGCCGAGATACTCATGCAATTCGCCGGTGTTGAGCATGTTGAGCACAATGTCACAACCGCCCACCAGTTCGCCGTCGATGTACAGCTGGGGAATGGTCGGCCAGTTCCCATATGCCTTGATGCCTTCACGGACGTCTTCATCGTCCAGCACGTTGACGGTCGCGTAGTCCGGCAGGATGCTGTCCAGCGCCGCCACGGTGCGCGCGGAGAAACCGCACATCGGCTGCTGGCGGGTTCCCTTCATGAACAGAACGACCTTGCTGTCGTCAAGGTATGACTCGATTTTGCCTTTGACGGCGTCGGAAAGTTCCATGGTTTCAATCATTCTCTGGATTTTGAACTGGGGGTCAAATGCGCATATGGCGGCCATTCATGCCGAAATCAAGCATCAAATAGGACGCGGGCCGCCGCCGGGGGGATGGTCAGCGGCGTCCGGGCGCAGCCGCCGCGTCGTCTCGTCGTAGACGAGGGTGCCGGGAAAGGCGACCGTATGCCCGCCGGCGACGCGGTCGCGCAGGCACGCATGAATGTCGTTGAGGCCACCTGGGCTGAGCGGATAGTAGTTCTCGATCATCCCGCCGTGGGTCACCGTGATGGCCACGGTGCCGAGGCCGTCGAGGCTGTGCTCGGTGACGGTCGGGTCTGGTCCGGCCGTTGCGGCCTCGGAGACTTCCCGGAAAAAACTCCCCTCCAGGCAGTCCTCGGCGCCCGGCAGGTGGAATTGAACGGTCAGCCCATGCGCCCCCAGGGTGGTCAGGTACTGCCGCATTTCCCGGGTGTGGTCGGCGTAGGCCTCCGCCAGGGCGAGGCGCCCGGCCGGCAGGTCTGCGCCTCCGCCCTGGACCGCCCAGTAATCGAAGGTTTGAAAATCGGTGTGAACCGCCGATTCCCGCCATTCGTAGGTCTGGCCGGAAGGCGTCGTCACAGCCAGCGCATCCTCCCGCCCGGCCAGGGCGGCATCCAGCAGGTCCCACAGGGGCAGGAAGCCGAAATGCTCGAGCTGCAGGCGCAGCAGCGCGTTGAGATCGGTCAGGGTCATCAGCCGGGCATGGTTGACGGAGACCCCGAAAGCCGCCGCCAGCCAGCTTGCCGAATGCGCGGACACTTGCCCCTCCTCGAGGAAGCGGTATTCCATGGCATGGCCGATTTCGGTAACCAGCGGCGCGGGGCCGTGGATTGACAGCGGCAACAATTGCAGCATTCCCAGCGGTATGTCGTCGAAGGGCTGCAGGTCGTCCACCGGCATCCTTCCACCGGTACCGCCGATACTCACCAGGCCCGGCTGAAATCGGCCGGCACCTGGCGTCGCCGTGGCCTCCAGCGCCGCGAACACGGGGTAACCGGGCCGCAGTACCTGGGTCTGATCGTACAGGGCGCCCGCGGCGATCAGGCCGCAACGCGAGATGTCCGGCAGCAGGGCCTGCATGTCGGCCGCGAGGTGCGCGAGCATCTGTTCGGCCTGCGTGGCTTCGAGCAGCGCCGGGCGCGAGGCGTCGGGCCCGTAGTAGCGGGTGGCGTCGGTTTCTATCGCCACCATGACGCGGTAGAAACCCGGCCGATCGCTGACGTCCGTCATCAGAACAGGGAGAATGGTGAGTGCCCGCCGCCCTTGCCCCGGCCGCGCCGGCGGCGCATGCGCGAATGCAGCTGCTTGCGGCGTTCCTCGAGCCAGTCCGAACGGTCGACCTCCAGCGCCTCCTTGCCCTGCCTGCTCGATTCCGCCGCACGATAGACGCAAAAGTCACGATAGGCCTGGATCTCATGCTTCAGCTCGCGGCAGACCATCTCGATCATGATCGCGTCGTCCAGGTAACCCAGCCCCGGGATATCGTCCGGGATCAGGTCCTCGGGCTCCGAGAAGTAGGACATGGCCTCGAGCACATGATTCCGATCCTCGGTCTCCAGGCCCCAGCCATCATCGACGACCATGCCGATCAGGGTTTCGAGCCGGTTCAGCCGCTCCCGGATAAAATCGGAAGTCTCCGATTCCGAGACTCGCGCGAGCAGCTCGCGCACGTTCTCGATGACGGCGTCGTCGTCCAGGCTCCCGGCCCGTTCACGAGCCCGTAGCATGGCCTGCCTGAAAAAATCCAGGTCGTCTTCGCTCAGTTCAAAAGTGATTTCCATCGACACGTCGTTCTCTCCACCCCATGCAGTCCTTGCGGGGCCGCGGCCGTAGCCAGGATTTGTAGACTAAATCGGGTACCGGCCCCCGTCAAACGGGCGGGGCCGACGTGTCGGAAAGCGCAGGCCGCCTAGAGCTTGTCGTCGCGGCGCAACTCCTGCGCCTGCGTGACGGCCGATCGGAAACTCCCGGGCCTGCCCGGCACCGGGTAGAGGTGTCCTTTCTGCTCGAAGCGCAGATAGCCGTCCTCCTGCGTGAGGACGCGGCCGCCGAGTTCGAAGGGCAGGCTGTTGACCTCGCCCCGCTCCAACGAGCCGAGCATGCGGCGCACATCGTCGGCCGGCGTTTCCTCGACGCGGTACTCCTCGGCGCTGTTGGCGTCGATCAGCAGCCGCAGTTCGCGGGCATCGCGGGTGAGCTGAACGTCGTCGACCGTCACCGTGACCTCGATGGCCTCGATGTTCATCGCGACGCCGTTCTGGTTGTCGATCCGGTATTCCGTGGCCAGCCGGCCTTCGGCCAGGCTCATGGTGGAGATACTGACGAACGGTGGGCGGCCTTTGATGACCTGCGGCCCGCAGGCGGTACAGGCGACGCCCGCCAACAGCAGCACGGCCAGGGTGCCGGGCAGGTACGAACGCAGTCGTTGGGTCAGGAATTCCATAACAAACACCTTACGCGGTGCGCCGGTTCCCGATCGCCGGCACGGGTTTCCGGCGGCTGTTCGGTGACGCAACGGGCCATTCGTTCGGAGCAGCGCTTATGAAACACGCAGCCGCGGGTCGGAGTCAAGGCCGAGGGCGGTTCGCCCTGCAGTATTGCCGGTGGCGGCAGGCGGGGGTCGGGCACCGGGGACGCGGCCAGCAGAGCGCGCGTGTAGGGATGCGCCGGCTGGGCGAACAGCGTTCCGGCCGGGGCGGTTTCGACCAGCGTGCCGAGGTACATGACGGCGACGGCGTCGGCCAGCCTGCGTACCACGGCCAGGTCATGGGACACGAACAGGAAGGCGATACCGGTCCGGTCGCGCACCTCCAGCAGCAGTTCCACAATACGTCCCTGCGAGGGCAGGTCCAGGGACGACAGGGGTTCGTCAGCGACGATCAGTCTGGGTTCCGACACCAGGGCACGGGCCAGGGCCACGCGCTGGCGCTGGCCGCCGGACAGTTCGTGAGGCAGGCGATGCCGAAGCGACGGGTCCAGGCCCACGGTCTCGAGCGCGGCAGTGGCCCGGTCCCCGCGTTCACCCGCATCACCGATGCGGAAATGATCGAGTGGCTCCCGCAGCGTCTGGAGGACGCTGCGGCGTGGGCTGAGGGACGCCATCGGATCCTGGAACACGGCCTGGATATCGCGCCTGGCCGCACGCAGCTGCTGTGGATTCAAAGTGGTCAGGTCTTCGCCCTGCAACAGGATCTGGCCGGCAGCGACGGGCTGCAACCGCAGAATGGCCCGCGCCAGCGAGGTCTTGCCGGAACCCGACTCCCCCACCAGCGCCAGGATCGCGGCCGGGGCGATGTCGAGGCTGACGCCCCGCACTGCCCTGATGCCATCGCCACGCCGTCGCCGCCCCGGATACTCAACGACGAGATCACGCACCGCCAGCAGCGTCGCCGTCGCCCCCGTCATGACAGCAGATTTCCGCGGGCCGCCCCCAGAAGCGCCGCGGTGTACGGGTGCTGCGGCTGCGCGAACAACTGGTCGACCCCGGCCTGCTCAACGATTCGACCCATCCGCATGACCGCCGCGCGGTCGCAGTAATGCGCGACAATGCCGAGGTCGTGCGTGATCAGCAGGATCGCCGTTCCGGCCTCGCCCGCCATTTCGGTAAGCCGCGCCAGGACCTGGGCCTGCGTGGTGACGTCGAGAGCCGTGGTGGGCTCGTCCGCTACCAGGACCCGGGGCCGGCAGGCCATGGCCATGGCGATGACCACGCGTTGCCGCATGCCGCCCGAAAGCTCGTGGGGATAACTCCGCAGCACATGCCCGGCATCCGCGAAGCCTACCCGTTGAAGCATCTCCAGGGCGGCGCGACGCGCCTCCGCGCGACCCAGCCCCCGGTGGCGGCGGAACACGTCGGCAATTTGATTACCGGTGCGGAATACCGGGTCGAGCGCGGTCAGCGGTTCCTGGAAAACCATCGAAATATCACGGCCGCGGACCCGTCGAAGGCGCGCCTCCGGTAGTGCCGCCAGATTGGTGCCGCACAATTCGATGGAGCCGGCTGCGGTCGGCACCAGTCCCATCAGGGCTTCCGCGGTCTTGGTCTTGCCGCATCCCGATTCACCGACCAGGGCCAGAATCTCGCCTTCGTGCAGTTCGAAGCTGATTGTGTCCACCACTGCCCTCGGCTGCCCGCCATCCTGCAGGAATACCGACAGGTCGCGAACGGCGAGGACGGGACTCTTCATTGGGAGGCCTGCTTCGGATCGAAGGCGTCCTGCAGGGCGTCGGCCAGCAGGTTGAACCCCATCAGCAGCGCGAACAGCATCAGCGAGGCCGCCAGAAAGTTGCTGAAATGGCCGGCCAGCACCTCCTGTGTGCTCTCAGCCAACATCAGGCCCCAGCTGACCCCGTCCTGGACACCGAGCCCGAGGAAGCTCAGGATCACCTCGGTCTTGATTGCTGCCACGAACGCTATGCTGGCCTGCACCAGCAGGATGTGGATCGTGTTGGGCAGCACGTGACGGCCCAGGATCAGGGCGTCGGGGAGGCCAATGGTGCGGGCCGCCAGGACGAACTCCCGGGTTTTCAACTTCATGACCTCGGCGCGAACCAGACGGCCCGTGGTGGTCCAGAAGGTCGCAATCATGGCTACGTGCATGGCCCAGCCCTTGCCCTGCAGGGCGAAGGCAACCGCGGCGACGAACAGGTAGAACGGTATCGAGTCCAGTACGCCTTTCAGCCACAGGATCGCGCCATCCACCCAGCTGTGGCTGTACCAGCCGGCAAGCGCGCCCAGCAGCGCGCCCAGCAGGGTGGACGACACGGCCACGACGAGGCCGATCTCGAAGGCCGTCCTGACGCTGTAGATGGCGCGCTCGAAAATATCCTGCCCGAGGATGTTGGTCCCGAACCAGTGGTCGGGTCCGGGCGTCTCCCAGCGGGCGCCGTCGGCAGCGGACCAGTCCTGGCCGATCAGCCCGAGCCAGACTGCCATGGCCACCAGCAGAAACAGGCCGACCACGACCAGACCCGCCAGGCCGGCCGGGTCATCGCGGAGCTGCCCCCAGATTCGCCGCTCGGCGTTCATCACGCGACCCTCGGGTCGACCAGCCGGTACAGCAGATCGGTGGCGATCTGGATCAGCACGAAGGCGGCTGCGGTGAGCCCGACGACGGCTTTCAGCACGGGCTGGTCACCGCTGGTGATGGCGTCGAAAGCGACCTTGCCGACCCCGGGTATCCCGAAGTAGCTCTCGATGAGCAGGCTGCCCGAAATGACGACCAGCGGAATCGAGAACATCACGCGCGTGATGATCGGCACCAGGCTGTTCTTGAGCACGTGCTTCCACATCACCACGGTCGGTGAGGCCCCGAACGCGCGGGCCGTGCGAATGTGGTCGCGGGCGGCCTCTTCCACGAAGATGGCGCGGTAGAACCGGGTGTTGTAGCCGAGGGTCACCAGCACCAGCGACAGGGTAGGCACGGCGACGTAACTCAGGTAGGAGGGCAGGTCGGTCACCTGCCAGCCCCGCACCGGGAACAGATTGAGGCCGTATGGCGTGCTCAGCAGCACCTGCAGGGCAATGACGATCACCAGAAAGCTGATGCTCATGCCGGTGACGGACAGCGCGGAAATGAGCCGGTCGGCCCACTGGCCGCGCCGACGGGCGGCGGCCAGTCCCAGCGCGATGCCCAGCAGGTTGCCCAGCACGAAGCCCGGCAGCATCAGCGCCAGGCTCACGGGCACGGTCCGCGCCAGTATGCGGCTGACCTGCTCGCCGGAGGCGTTCGAGGACCCGAGACGAAGGGTAAACAGGTCGGTGACGTAATCCAGGTAGCGCTGCATGAACGGCTGGTCGTAACCGAGCTGGTGCCGGACCTCGGCGATCTGCTCCGCCGAAGCGTTCTTGCCGACCAGCGTGTAGGTCTGATCCGGCCCGAACCAGACCATCAGGACGAAGCTGATGAACGTGACGCCGAGGATCAGCAGCAAGCCGTAAACGGCCTTGCGCAGCGCATACAGCACCGTTACTCGGCCTCGCCCCCGGCCGATTCGGGATCGGCGAAACGGAGGAAAAAGCCACCGACGAAAGAGCGGTCCGGCAGCATCGCGAGTTCGCGCCTCCAAAGCAGGATCAGCGTGCGGGAAATGCCGCTGATGGTCACGCAGTCGTCGACGACCATGCGGTTCATGTTGCGGTACATGGCCGTTCGCATCGGCGATGCCTGCATCGTGGCGCTCGCGCGGTAGAGCCGGTTGAACTCCTCGTTGTTGTAGTTGGCGGTATTGGTGCCCGGCGCGGCGTTGGGGCCGAAGAACAACTGCATGGTGTTCTCCGCGTCGGGATAGTCCATGGTCCAGCCGGTCGTTGTCAGCATGACCTCCCGGTTCAGGTACGCCCGCGCGTAATCGCCGTAGGTCGCGTAGGTCAACGGGCGGATCTTCTCCTGAGGGTAGCCGATATCCGCCATGAAACTGCGGAACTGTTCGAACATCTGGCGCTCCGTCACGCTGGAGGGAAACCCGTACTCCAGCACCGGCAGGTTGCCGGCGTGCCAGCCGTGGCTGCTCATCAGGTCCCGCGCACCTTCGAGGTCGCGGAGCACGGGGGCGCGGTCCTGGTCCGCGTCGAACTCCAGTGTCATGGGCGGGATGATGCCCGGAAAGACCTCGCCAATCCCGTAGTAGAACACCTCGTTGCGCCTGGGCCAGTCGAAGGCCTTGATGATCGCGCAACGCAACGCGCGATTACGTATCTGCTGGTCCGGATCGGGATGATACCCGATCTGCCGGTCGTCCATGTTGAAATCCGTGTGCACGAAGCCGGATTCCAGGTTGGCGTTGAGACGGAACCGCTCCGCGAGGTCCGGACTCAGGGTCGGTGGGTCGCGACTTGCCAGGACCCGGTCGAACTGGCTGACCGGGACCTTGATGAAATCCACCTCACCGGCGATAAACGCATTCCACCGCGCGGCGTCCTCGGCGATAAATTCGACCTCGATCCGGTCGGCGAAGGGCGGCACCCGGTCGGCCAGTTCTTCCAGGCCGAGTCCACCCTGGCTGTCGGGATCGAAACCTTCCGCCTCGAGGCTGAAGGGTTCCTGGCGGAAACGCGGGTTGCGCTCGAGGACCGCGCCCGCACTGTTGAACGAAAGCAGGCGATAGGGACCTGAACCGACCGGATGGACGGCGAATTCCTGCCCGTAAGATTGGACGGCTTCGCGGGGTACGACCGCCGCGAATCCCTGCGCCAGCGTGTGCGTCAGCTGAGGAAACGGTGAAATGAGCTGGATCTGGATGGTGCGGTCGTCAACGGCGCGCAGGCCGGGCACCTCCTCGTCGTAGTCCGCGCCGTTCTCTTTCCATTCGTCGAGGCCGACGATCCGACCCTGCCACAGCCAGGCGCCCTGCGCGCGGGTGGCGGGATCGAAATGCCGCTTGATCGAGAATACGAAATCCTCGGCGCGGACCGCGCGGCCCTTGCCTTCCGGGAAAGCCGGATCGTCGATGAAATGCACACCCGGCTTGGTGCGGATCGTGTATATGAGGCCGTCCGCCGACACCTGCGGAAGACCGTCGGCCAGGTTGGCTTCGAGCCGGTAAGGCCTGGCGAGGTACTTGTAGCGGTACAGCGTGTCGAACAGATTGACGGCCAGGAAATTCGCGTAGAGATTCGAGGCGTGGGTCGGATCGAGACTGCTGGGGGCGCCGTCCATGGCGTGGCGGTACACGCGGTAAGCAGGCTCCGGCCCCTCACTGCTCCGTTCGGGCTTGCAGCCTGCCACGGCCATGACCAGCGCCAGCAGGGCCACTGGCGGCCAGGCAATGCGGGTGTGTGTCCACAGTCGGCTCACGGTGATCCAGCTTAGCCGATGCGCCGGGGGCAGGGAAGCGGGACGCGCCGCGAGGGTACTGATCGCGCGCCCGGCCTAGTACTCCTCCAGCAGGGCCTCATAGTCGGGGGCGGGCGGATCCCCGTTGTAGATTTCGAACTGGCGATTCTGCAGGTAAACGTCGCGGATGAGCACGTAGGGGTCATTCGCGGCGTCGATGTCGGGCTGCAGGGGCAGCAACTCGGCCCGAAGGGTGATCAGGTCCGTGACCAGCGGCCAGTAGAGGTCATGCTCGCGCATGGCGTAACTGATGGGATGGAAATAGCCGTAAAAGCTGCGGCCGAGCAGGTCTCTCGCGGTGTAGGGTCCGAGAAAGGGCATGACCAGGTACCGGCTTTCCTTCCAGCCCCAGACCGCGAGCGTTTGGCCGAAGTCCTCGTTGTAACGGGGGATTCCCACCTTGGTCGCCACGTCGAAAAAGCCGAGCAGGCCGATCGTCGAATTCATCATGAAGCGGCCGGTCGAGGTGAAGGCGCGCTCCATGTTGCCCTGCAGCAGCGAGTTCAGGAGGGTGACCGGAAAAGCCAGGTTGCGAAAGAAGTTCCGCACCCCGCGCTGCGGGGCGTCGGGCATGATGGCATCGTAACCTTTTGCCACCGGCCGGAAGATGGCGTTGTCGAAACCCGTGTTGAAGGCGTGGATCTTGCGGTTGTAGGCCTCCCAGGGGTCTCGCTCGGGGTCGGTCAGCGTGACCTGCCGGGACGAACAGCCGCCGAGCAGCATGGACAGCACCAACACCGCCGCGGCCGACCGCCACAATCGGCCCCTCATGCCCGCTCACCCCGGCCGGAGATGTTGAGCGCGTCGATCGCTTCGCTCAGCCTGGCGAGGCGCAGCAGGCTGTCGGGGGCGTTGGTGATGGTCAGTTCCCGGCCACGCTTGCGCTGCCGTGCCTGCCATTCGAGCAGCAGCGCCAGTCCGGCGCTGTCCGCCCCGGAAACGCCGTCCAGGTCGACCGCCTCGATCGGCTCCGTCCCGGGAAGGCGTTTTTCCATGTCACGGTAAAGCCGCGCGACGGTCTCGAACGTGAGCGCGCCCGTCACGCGGGCGACGCCATCGGAGCCGGCCGCGAATGCACAGCTCTCAGTCATCGATCCTGACGTTGCCGGCGGTGATGTCGGCGGTGACCTTGTCGATGCCCTCGGTTTCGACACGGGGGGCGATCTGGTTGCGGAACGTAATTACGTAGGAGATGCCTTCAACCGTCACGTCGAATGCCTTCCAGCCCTCCTCGGTCATGCGGAACGCGTAGTCCACCGGCGCAAAGCCGCCATTCTCGAGCCTGATCCGGGTGCGGACGCGGGTCAGCTTTTCGTTGTTCTTGCCTTTCATCGGCAGGACTTCCACCTGCTCGTCGGAGCGGAATTGCAGCAACCCGTCCGCATAACGATTGATCAGAACGCTGCTCATGGCTTCCGAGAAGGCTTCCAGTTGCTCCGGGCTGACCCCGCGGCCTGCCTTGCCGAGGATGAGGCGGGCGGAATAGCGGAGATCGATCAGCGGCAGAAGGTCCTCGCGCACGACGGCGCGCAGCTGCTCGGGGTCGGCGGCAAATTCCTCCCGCCGGTTTTCGAGGGTCTGGAAAATGTGCGAGTTCGTGTCCTGGACGATCGTCACGGGATCGCGTTCGTCCGCGGCATGGGCCCAGGCGACCGCAGTTAGCAGAATGAAGGAAATGACACTCGCGATGCGTATTGTTTTCATTCCTCTTCTTTCGCTCCGGTATTGAACATGTACTTGCTGATCACCTGCTCCAACACGATGGCGGACTGGGTGATGAATAGCTCATCGCCGTCCTGCAGCATGTCCGGCGACCCGCCGGGCTCGAGCCCGATATAACGATCCCCGAGGACGCCCGACGTCAGGATCGAGGCGCCGGTGTCATCCGGTATTTCGTCGAATCGCGAAGCCACCGCCATGTCTACGACAGCTTCGAATGAGACCGGATCCAGCGAAATTGATTCAACCATGCCTACCGTGACCCCGCCGATTTTCACCGGCGCCCGGTTGCGCAGGTCGCCAACGTTGCTGAACCGCGCGGAGATCGTGTAGGTCTCGTCGCCGATATCCTGGCCGTAGTCCGTGGCCCTCATGGCCAGCCACACCAAGGCGGCGATGCCCAGCAACAGGAAGACTCCGGAGGCGAATTCGACTTTGTAGTTCGCGCGCATCTCTTACCCTCACGTCAGGAAAGACGTCATGATGAAATCGAAAATCAGAATCAATACAGAACTCAGGACGACGGTGTTGGTAGTGGCCGTGCCGACGCCCGCGCCCGTTGGCCGGGCCGAATAGCCGAAATACACGGCGATCAGGCTGATCGTGCCGCCGAAGACCACGCTCTTCCAGATGCCACCGAGGAAGTCTTTTTCGAAGTAAACGCCCGTCTGCAGTTTGCTCCAGAAGATGCCGGCGTCCAGCCCAATGACGCCGATCGCGAACACGACGCTGCCCAGGATGGCCATGGCGCTGAACATGGCCGTCAGCAGCGGCACCGAGATGACGCCGGCCGCGAAGCGCGGCAGCGCGATCCGCTGCACGGGATCGATGGCCATCAACTCCATGGCTTCGAGTTGGTTCGTAGCCTTCATCAGCCCGATTTCAGCGGTTACGGACGTGCCGGCGCGCCCGGCGAACAGCAGCGCGGTCAGCACGGGGCCGAGTTCACGGAACAGCGACTTGCCGACCAGCAGGCTGACCTGGTCCGAGGCGCCGAACTGTTCCAGCGCGTTGATGGCTTGCAGCGAGAGCACCATGCCGACGAAAAAGCCGCAGATCATGATGATGACCAGCGAGCGCGCACCGATCAGGTAAGTCTGCTGCAGAACGGTCAGTATCTGCGGTCCACTCAGCCGGATCCCCGCCAGCATGCGGAACAGGAACTGCAGGCAGCGGCCCGCCTCGGTAATGGGTCCGGTGAGCCGGTCCAATCGTGTCGCGGGCAATGCCATTTCAGTCCAACAGGCCCCAGGGCGCGCCCGGTGGTTCGTAGTGGAACGGAATCGGTCCCTCGACTTTGCCGTTCATGAACTGGTCCACGCGGGGCTCGATGCTGGCCGCGAGTTCTTCCGGGTTTCCTTCGCCGGCGATTCGGCCGGAGGCGATGATGTAGCAGTAGTCGGCGAACTGGCGAACCTGGGTCACGTTATGGGACACCACGACGCTGGTCTGGCCCAGCGCGTCATTGGTTTCGCGCATCAGGGTGCGTATGGTGGACACGGCAATCGGGTCCAGGCCGGTCATCGGTTCATCGTAGAGCATGATATCGGGATCGAGCACGACGGCGCGGGCGAACGCGACCCGCCGCGCCATGCCCCCCGACAACTCGTGCGGCATCCGGTACTCGATGCCGCCCAGCCCCACGGCATTCAGCTTGCTCATGACGAGTCGCCGCACCAGGGCTTCGGGCAGATCGGTATGTTCCCGCACCGGGGTCGCGATGTTTTCGAAGACCGTGAGGTCCGTGAACAGTGCTCCGTCCTGCAGCAGCACGCCGATGTTGCGGCGGAAGTGATGCAGTTCGCGATCGGACATCGAGGAGATCAGATGCCCGTTGATCTCGACCGTGCCGGAATCCGGGCGCAGTTGCCCGGAGATAAGGCGCAGTATCGTGGTTTTGCCCACGCCGCTGGGGCCCATGAATGCCACGATGCCACCCTTCGGGATATCGATATTGACCCCGTCGAGGATCGTCCGGTCACCACGGCGGAAGACGAGGTCACGGATGCGTACCACGGGGGTGTCGGGGTTGGGGGATGTGCCGTCGCGCGTTGCCATAGTGTCTCGACCCGGCGCTGCCAAGGGGACGCCAGAAAACCGGAAGACCATCGACCGGTTCGCGCAATTGTAGTCGATCCACGGAAATTTTTTGAGACAAAAAAAAGAGAGGAGGCGTGAGCCTCCTCTCCGTTGTAGGGCATTGGAACTCCGCTTACGAAAGACTGCAGATCTCTCTAGGCCTTCCCAACTTCGTCCAGTTCCTCAGGACTCTGCGCCTGGACCCCGGTCGCGGACCCTCTACGTCCGCCTTATTTATCGACGTCTTTCGGCCTTCCAGCTTCCCGGGCCTGCGCCCGCTCCGCTGCCAGCTGCCGGAGCTTTCGCTCCTTTCGCCTGGTGGGCCCTCCGGCTCGCGCCTTCCGACCCCGAACCCTCCGCGACCGAAGCCGCTTCCGATTCCGACCTTCACCAGCCTAAGCTGCCTCCGGTCTTCCAGCCTGCTGAGGCCTAAGCCTCCTGGCGTCTATCTCCAGGGATCGCGTATCCCTTTCGAGTCACCCTTGTTGGTACGGCCGGCGTTTGCAGAGCCCGACCCGGGTGACATGCCCAGTACCACGTGGGCATTCGGTTCCGTTTTCTGTCACCCTCCTGCACCTTTCGGCGGGTCGGCCGTCCGGCCGGTGGGTTTCATCTAACGGGGAATTAAAAGTACTCCTGTGAAATAAGACTGTCAACTCTCCAAATCGCGGGTTTACGGAAATCATCTCAGCATTCGTCTCACATCAAATTTACAAGTGACTGAATAGCCAACCAACAACAGAATCCGCAGGAAATTTCCATTTGCGACGAACCGAAGTTGATGCTCAAAAAAAGACCAAATCGGCATACGCCAAAGGAGCCGAGGGCGAAGAAGCGCAACCGGAGTGCCCTGGCGTGTGAAAGAACGGAAGTCAGGCTCCTTGTTTGCTATCCTGTCTTCTCGCTCGTCCAGCAATGAAATCGACCATGCCCAAAGCCTACCTGTTGCTGTCGTTCTGCCTGATCTTCGCCGCCTGCAGCGATGCCGACTCGACCGCACCCGCGCCGGGGAGCGAGAAACCCGCGGCAGCGGCGCCGCAAGCGCCCGATGCCGAGCAGATCGCCGTGGCCCCGCCCGAACCGCCCGAACCGCTCGAGCAGGACCTGGGCATACCCGTCCTGTCGGCCGCATGGACCGGCGACCTCGACGGCATGACGCAGCGCCGCGTCATCCGCGTACTGACGGTGTACGGATTCCCGCGTTACTTTCTGGACGGAGCCACGGAGCGCGGTCTTGTGTACGAATTGTTCAAGTTGTTCGAGGAGTTCATCAACAAAAAATTGGACAAGGATCACCCGAAGGTGCACGTGGTGTTGATTCCCGTTGCCCGGGATGAACTGATATCGGGACTCGTCGACGGGCGCGGCGACATCGCCGCAGCCGGGCTCACGATCACGCCGGAGCGCGAGGAAGTGATTGATTTCACCGACCCGGTGACCCGCGAACTGTCGGAAGTCCTGGTGACCGGTCCGTCAGCCCCGCCCATCGACTCGATCGAGGGTCTCTCCGGGCAGGAACTGCACGTGCGCCTGTCCAGCAGTTACCGGGCCAGCCTCGACGACCTGAACCGGCGTCTGCGCGAGCGGGGCATGCCGGAGGTGGTGCTGCGGGATGCGTCCGAGTTCCTGGAAGACGAGGACCTGCTGGAAATGGTCAATTCGGGCATGCTGCCCTGGGCTGTCGTCGACGATTACAAGGCCGACGCGCTGCTCGACGTGTTCGACGGGCTGGAGGTGCGCAGCGACCTGGTGCTGCGCAAGGGCGGCAGGGTCGGCCAGGCGGTCCGGAAGAACAGCCCCCAGCTGCTGGCAATTCTCAATGAGTTTCTGAAAACCCACAAACAGGGCACGCTGATCGGCAACGTGCTGATCAACCGTTATGTCCGGGATTTCGACTGGAGCACGAATGCGCTGGTGGGGGAGGACTATGAGCGGTTCGAGAGCGTTATCTCCATCTTCGAGAACTACGGTCAGCAGTACGGCCTGGACTACCTGCTGGTGGCGGCTCAGGGCTACCAGGAGTCCCAGCTGGACCAAAGCCGCAGGAGCAGGGCCGGGGCCGTCGGCATCATGCAATTGCTGCCCAGTACCGCCCGTGATCCGAACGTGGGCATCCAGGACATTTCCCAGGCCGAGAACAACATCCACGCGGGTATCAGGTACCTGGACTTCATTCGCGGACGCTACTACGACGATCCGGCTATCGACCACTTCAACAAGACCCTGTTCGCGCTGGCCTCTTACAATGCCGGTCCGGCCCGCATCCGCGCGGTGCGCGCGAAAGCCGCGGAGCGGGGTTACGATCCCGATATCTGGTTCGATAACGTCGAACTGGTCGCCTTGCAGGAAGTCGGCACCGAGCCGGTGAACTACGTTGCCAACATTCTCAAGTACTACACCGCGTACTATCTGATCGTCTCACGCCATGATGAGCGTGCCGAGGAGCGGGAAAGGGTCGCCCCGGACGGCTAGCCCGAACATTGCACCAGTATCCCGGATGATGGCTGAGGACAGGGGCGGCTGGGCGCCGGGCTGGACAGAGACCCGTAGCCGTAGCTACGGGTGGAAGGAAGCCCAAGTCCAGGCGTGCCTGGACCAGCCAGGGCCGGGATAGGGCTT
>CALKKN010000223.1 GCA_937995275.1 uncultured Lysobacterales bacterium
CGCCACGGGCATACGCTCCGTGCGGGGTATCGAGACCGTCGTCACCGGCTTTCCACCGACACCCCGCCTCGCCGTCGTCAAGCTGGCCGAGACACAGATCGGCTTTTTCACGCTTCCCGGTTTATTGCACGAGAGCGGCTACGACACACAGTTCTTTTACGGGGGCCGTGCGCATTTCGACAACATGCGGCGCTTTTTCATGAACAACGGTTTCCGCTCTATCGTCGATCAGGCGGATTTCGTGTCGCCCGAGTGGGTCGGCGCCTGGGGCGTCTCGGACGGAGATCTGTTCCGGCGAGCGCACGAAGAATTCGAGTCGGCCGGGGATCAGCCCTTCTTTGCGCTGATTTTCACGACCACGCACCATGCGCCGTTCGAGATACCGGAGGGCAAGGTGAAGCCGATCGACGGCGCGGACGGCGACCGGGCGACCGCCGTTCGTTACGCAGACCATGCGCTCGGACGGTTCCTCGACCTGGCGCGCCAATCGGATTATTGGCAGGACACGGTTTTCTACATCACCGCCGACCACAACTCGCGGGTCTATGGCAACCCGTTGGTGCCGGTGCAGCGGTTTCACATTCCAGGCGCCATCGTGGGCGGCGCCGTCGAGCCACGGCGCATACCGGGCATCACCAGTCAAATTGACATGTTGCCGACGCTCCTCTCGCTGATCGGCGTGGACGGCGCCCATCCGTCGATTGGGCGAGACCTGACGCGGCCGCAGTACAGCGGCGGGGCCGGCCGGGCCATGATGCAGTTCAACAGGCTGCAGGCCTATTTGGAGAACGACCGGGTCGTGGTTCTGGCTCCTGACGAAGCGCCGCGCCATTTCCAGCTGCAACCGGCAACCGGTCAGCTATTCGAAACGGACGCCGATGCGGAACTCGCCCGCCGGGCGTTGGCTTATGCGAGCTGGGGTCCGCTGACCATCAGGAACAATGCCTATCGAAGCCGCTAGCTGCCCGGCGGTGTCCGCTGGCGCGTGGCCGGGACACCCTGATCCACGTCGCTCCGCCCGGGATCAGGATTTCAGGCTGAGCGGTATGCGCCGCCTGATACGCATTAGCCCGGTGACCTTGATGATGCCGGTCATGATCGGGACCAGGGCGTCCTCGATCTCCCGCGCCATGACCTGAAGGCGCTCCAGTTGAGGCGCCGGGTCCTCCGGGGCTTCCTCGAACTCCATGATCAGGTCCTCGGCCATGGCGGTCTTGAAGCCGGGATGCCCGCAGAAGCCCAGTGCATTGCTGCCCACCTGGAATGCGGCCGGCCGGTCCTTTTCGTCCACCGCCAGAATCGTTGCGTCCGCCGGCGGCTGCGGGCGGTCGCGCATGTAGGTCACGTGGGGGAAGCGTTCCGGCAGGAAACCGCCCAGGGCGTCATCCTGCAGGCGGGTCGCATAGCCGGCCTCGAAGGACAGCGGCGCGGGCTCGGAGGCGCCACCGGCGGCAACGGCCAGGATCTGCGCGCCCAGGCCGATGCCGAGAACCGGCCGGCCCTGGTCCAGCATGTTCCGGGTCAACGCGATTTCGCCCTGCAGCGTCGGCACGTCGCGCCCACCCGCGCTGCCCCAGGGGCCGCCGCCGAGCAGGACCAGGCCGTCGCAGGTGTCCGTCGGGCCGGGGATCGTGCCCTGCTCCGTGAACGGGCGGAAGTAGCGGAACCGGATGCGGCGGCCCTCCAGGTGGTCCTCCAGCAGGCCGAGGTAGTCGGCCGAGGTGTGTTGGATGACATTGAGCAGGTTCATCAGTGCCTGTTAACACTAAGTGCGTCTGCGAAGGCCGCGACAAAATCGTCCGGGGAAACCGACAGCACCTCTACCCCGGTCCGACCGAAAAATTCCCGAACCGCGTCAGGCAGTTCATCCAGGTAGACGCCCCGCAGGTGCGCCTCGAGGTCGTAGATGACGCGGGGCGGCGTGACGAAAAAGTCCCCGGTAACCAGCGCCGCCCGCACCCGATTCTGCGCCGGCCCCTCGAGCCGCAGGTAGGCCGTAATGGTGCCGCCGGGACACACCTGCCGGCCCGCGAGGTCGCCGCGCGCCGCGGGCGGCTCGTCGATCTCGTTGACGAACGACTCGGTGCCGATTTCCTTCCGGTACAGCTTCCGCGCCTGTTCCAGTTCGGCGGATTCCAGTTCCCCTGCCCGCGCCTCGAGCCCGAAACGTTCCGCGAAGGCGCCGGCGAGCGCCTGCTGGACCACAGGCAGGTCCGGGGTATTGTCACCGAGCAGCTCGCGCAGCGTCACCACGCGCTGCTCCACGGAGTCCAGCTTACGCCTGGCCAGCTTGGCCTGCGGCACGCGCAGGGCCGCCATCATGACGCCCGGGTCCATGTCCACCAGCACCGTACCCTGGAAGAACAGGGTGTCGCCGTCGAAAAACCCGCCCGTTCCGCTGATCTTGCGCCCCTCGACCTCGATGTCGTTGCGCGGCCGGTAGCGGGCCTCGACACCGAGGGTGCTGAGCCCTTCCGCGGCCGCTTCGCAAATCGAACGCGTCAGCTCCGGCAGCGAACGGACCTCCAATGTCTTGCGGTCGAATGCCAGTTCCCAGCCGAGCAGGCCGGGGTCCATGAAAATCGCGCCGCCGCCGGTGATGCGCCGCGCCAGCCCGATGCCATGGGCTGCGCAATAATCGAGTTCGATCTCCTGCCCCAGCGCCTGGTGCCGGCCGACCAGCGCGGTCGGCGGAAACCGCAGGAACCGGAGCGTATCCGGCACGCGCCCTGCCTGCCGGGCCTCGATGATCGCCTGCCCGATGGCGATGTTGAGGCGTCCTTCGAGGACGCCGGTGTCGATGATGCGTAGTGTTCTGTTCTCAGGCATCGGTACTGCTCAAATCATCAGAATCCGGGGTGAGCGCCAAGGGGTGACGGGTGACCTGTTTCATCCTGCCATGCCGGCCCTGCGGGCTTCCCTCGCGGCTGAAGCCGCTCCTACAGCCGCTCCCACAGGGCCGGGCACCAAAGCCTGCATTCAGACAAGGCGGTGCGGAATGCCGAGCTGCTTGCGGACCTTCTTGACGTCCTTGCGCTCCAGCGCGAAGGGATAGCTGGCGATGTCGCTGGGCGGCGAATCCCCGTAGGGCCGATCGCAGGCCGAGACGTCTTCCTGCACCTTGCCCGGGCAGCCCGAGGTCCGGAACGGCAGCCCCGAGTCGATGATGTCGTCCAGCTCGCCGCCGGGCAGGCCGAAATCCATCAGGCGACCCTGGTCGTCGAACGTCATGTGGTCGACGCGGGCGTCCCGGTAGTCGATCAGGTAACGGCCGAGCTGCACCCGCCGCCACTGGTCGCGGGGCGTCGCGGGCAGGTGGTCCATCAGCGACCCGTCCTCGGGGAAGAAACAGAACATGTGGTTGTGGCCGCCCAGATCCACGATGCGCTGCACCAGCCGCAGCACATCGTGCTCGGTTTCGCCCATACCGACGATGATGTGCACGCCGAACTTCTCCGGACCGAAGATATCGCGTGCGTCGAGCAGCACCTCCCAGTACTTGTCCCACTTGTGCGGCGACTGCACGCCCTTGCCCCGGGTGCGGTCGAAGATCTCCGGCGTGGCGGCGTCGAGCGCGACTGTGAAAATGTCCGCGCCGAGGTCCTTCAGCCGCTGCACGTCGGCGCGGCCCATCGTGGTCGGGTTGGACAGGATGGACACCGGAATCGTTTCGGGGTCGATGCGCGAGGTCCACTTCTTCAGCACCGCGACCGTGTCGTCATCAGACCGCGGATGCGTGATCATCGAGATGCACATGCGGTGGAAGGGGCTGCCCGGGCCGCCCTCCCGCTCGTTCGTCGCGACCTTGTCCACGATCACGTCCATCGGCACCGCCGGCCAGTCGACGCGAATGAAATTGCGGTCGGCGTAGTCGCGCTCCGCCTCGCGGTGCCGCGCCAGGCCGCAATAGGCGCAGTTGGCGCGGCAGCCCTCGGGATAGGTCAGCAGCAGGTTCAGGCAGCGCGTGCAGGAACAGCGGTACATGCGGCCGTCGGTGACGCCGAGCGTGATGGCCGCGGCGGTGGACATCTGCACGTATTCCGGCGAGCGCATGTGCGGGGTCAGTATGCTGTAGTCGGGGCGGTACACGCCCTGCGGCGCGACGTTGCTGGATTTGACGCGGGCCCCGTTCTGCATCGCCCTGGGCGTTTTGCCGGGCGCGCGCGGCTCCATGATGTCGTACGGGTTGAAGTCCAGTCCGTCCCGGCCGCCGTCGGCCGGCTGGGCACCCTCGGTTTTGACGCAACTCATTGGCGGTCTCCCTCCGAATTACTGTCAGGCCGCGCAGCTCGAGCCGGCCAGAGTGGCGATGCTGTTGCTCGCCGTGTTTTCGCCAAGCTTGATCGAGCAGCAGGCATGGGCCTGGTGGAACGGCCGGCCGGTCATGCCGGCCACCGCGACGGCGCCGTCCGCCGGGAAGGCGATGCCGTCGAGGCCGGCCATGACGGCGTAGGCGTCGGTCACGCGTTTGTGCATGCCGGGCGGGCGGGCGCAGCCCAGCAGCACCTGTCGGTCAGGCAGGCGGCGCCGCGCCTCGAGAAAGATACGGCCGACCTCCGCGGTGTCGGGCGTGGCGAAGGTGCCCGGTTTGGCGTAGAACGGCATGATCACGACCAGCACCAGGGCCTTGGTGTCGTGGCGGCTCAGGATGTCCAGGGCGTTCTCCTCGCCCAGGATGCGGCCATAGTGCAGGCCAATCACGATGTGTGGGGAAATCTGCATGCTCGTGCTGCACAGGGCCGCCACCGTGGCCTCGAAGTCGTCCACCGGGCGGTCGAGGTGATAGACGTCGCGGATGGTTTCCTCGGCGCCGATGATGTCCAGCATGGCCACGTCGACGCCGGCCGCCTCCATCTCCTTCGCACCCGCTTCGTCGGTCAGCGCGGTGTGGATGGCGATCCGCAGGTGGGGGAAATCCCGCTTGAGCTTTTCCACCACCGGGTAAAAACGTGAATACCGGATTTCGTTCCGTTTGTTGGACCCGCCCGAAAGCAGAAAGCCCTGCAGGTTCTCGGTTTCGATCAGGTGCCGGACCTTGCGGTCGAGGTGCTCCGGCTTGACGGCCGGGATCATGGGCTCGAGGATACGTGCCTCGCAATGATCGCACATCAGCGCGCAGCCGCCGGCCGTGATCGAAAACGCCGGAAAACTGTTTTTTCCGCAACTCTGCAGTTCGCTGCTTTCGTATTCCTTGAAGGTCGGCGTCGAGAACCGCACCAGGCGCTGCCGGCTGGCCAGTCCGGCGCGTTCCATTTCGGCCACCAGGCCGGCATCGAAGTCGGCATCCTCGAATTCCTCGATCGTTTCCAGGGTGTCAATCCAGCTCATTGCGCCCGCCTGTCCAGATAGTCCGTCTGTTCCAATGTATCACGCGATTCGCTCAAAACAAGCGCCGGCAGGCGCTCGACCTCCGGGCGCACCGCCCCGCTATTGGGTTCGTCCGCCAGTGTCGTGGTCCAGGCCTCGGGCACCTCGTCGTCGTCGATCAGGTCGCACTCGAGGCTGCGCAGGAAATCCTCGGCGGCGGGCGGCAGGCCGGCGGGAATCGCCCGGCCATTCAGCCTGCCCCACAAACCGCTCCAGCACCGAATGACCGTCCAGGGATTGTAGCCGCCGCCGCCCAGCACCACGGCCCGGGGACAATCGGCAACCAGTTGCTCCACTGCCCGCCACAGGCCCGTATTGCTGAGCTCGAGGCGCGACAGGGGATCGCCGGCCAGGCCATCCACCCCGCAGGTCACCACCAGCGCCTGCGGCTCGAAAGCCCGGGCCAGCGGCATGACTGCCTGCTCCATCAGGAAATCCAGCTCACGGTCATTGAATCCGCAGGGCACCGGCAGGTTGCGGGCGCCGCCGGCCGCGCGGTCGTCCACCAACCCCGAATGCGGCCAGCGTCTCTCCTCGTGAATGGAAACGGTCAGTACGCGCGGATCGTCGGCGAAGGCATCCTGGACACCGTCGCCATGATGCGCGTCGAGGTCCACGTACAGCACCCGCTCCACGCCGTGCGCCAGGAAGGTCAACACCGCGAATACCGGGTCGTTGAAATAGCAGAAACCGCTGGCGCGGTCGGCACGGCCGTGATGCGTGCCGCCGGACGGGTGGAATACCACGTGACCTTCCAGGGCGAGTTCGGCGGCGTGGATCGAGCCGCCCACCGCAGTCGCGGCACGCCGGAACAGGCCGGGGAACAGGGGGTTCTCCATGGTGCCGATGCGATAGCGCTGGCGGACTTCCGGCCCAACCCTGCCGCTCGCGTCCGCCGCCCGGAGTGCCTCGACGTAATCGGCATCGTGGAACGCGAGCAGTTGTTCCGTGGTCGCCCGCGGGCTCTCGCAATATTGTCCCGGATCGAACCACCCCAGCAGGCGGCACATATCGACGACGCCGGCAACGCGGATGATCGAGAGCGGATGGTGTTTGCCGAATGCCGGCCGCCGGTAGACGTCGCTGCCCACAAACAGGGCCTGGCGGGAACGCTCGGGGGGCGGCTCGGTACCGAGGGAATTCATGGCCCGGTCATAGTATTCGATTTTACTAATAAATGAAAACTGTATATACTGAAAGGCCGTTATCGCCACCCTTTTGGAGGCTCCCAGACCATGTCCGAAGAAAGCACCGCCATCAATCCGAATTCCATGACGATCATCGTCACCAAGGGCAGCCTGGATTGGGCCTATCCGCCGTTCATTCTGAGCACCACCGCGGCAGCCATGGGCCTGGACGTCGTCCTGTTTTTCACCTTCTACGGGCTGCCGCTGCTGCTCAAGAAGATGGACCTCAAGGTTACGCCGCTCGGCAACGCGGCCATGAAGATGCCCATGGCGGGCGCCCACATGGTCATGCCCAACATCGTGGCCGCCATACCCGGCGTCGACGCGATGGCCACCAAGATGATGAGGAACATGATCAAGAAGAAAGGCGTGGCTTCCATCGAGGAGCTGCGTGACCTGGCCGTCGAGGCCGACGTGCGCATGATCGGCTGCCAGATGACCATGGACCTCTTCGAATACAGCAAGGACGACATGATCGAAGGGATTGAAATCGGCGGCGCCGCCACGTACATAGAATGCGCGACCAAATCCCATATCAACCTGTTCATCTGAGCAGACGGCATTTTTCACCCAGACAGGAAATCGACATGGCAGACAAAGTACTCGACGCAAAAGGGCTGAACTGCCCGCTTCCGATCCTCAAGGCCAAGAAGGCGTTGAAGGAAGTGCCCGACGGCGGGACCCTGGAGGTGCTCGCCACCGATCCGGGTGCGGTGGCTGACTTCCAGGCCTTTTCGCGGACCACCGGCAATGAACTCGTCCAACACAGCGAGGAAAGCGGGGTTTACCGCTTCCTGATTCGCAAGACTGCGTAATTCAAACTCTCTCTCCTTAACTGGCCGGCCCCTGTGCCGGCTTTTTTTTGCTGCCGGAAAAAAAACGGCCGGCGAAAGCCGGCCGTTTCTGCCGTATTGCTCGGGGCTGTCAGAACCGCCAGGAATA
>CALKKN010000224.1 GCA_937995275.1 uncultured Lysobacterales bacterium
AGAAGTTTATGACGGCAAGTTCCATCCGGTGGACTCAAAAGAAATCGCGTTTGTAATCGCCGGCCGTAACGCGTTCCTGGACGCCATTCGACATGCCGGACCGCAGATCCTCGAACCCATCGTCAGCGTGGACGTAACCGTGCCCGAAGCCGTGATGGGCGACGTCACCGGCAACCTGGCGGGCCGCCGGGCCCGCATCAGCGGCACCGAGAGCCTCAGCGGCGGACAGGTGACGGTCAAGGCCGATATGCCCCTGAGCACGCTCAGCGACTACCATACCGAGCTCAAGAGCATGACCCAGGGACAGGGCACGTTCACCATGGAGTTCAGCCACTACGACCCCGTTCCGCACGCCATCCAGCAGGAACTGAAGGCCGAGTTCAAGCCGAAGGAAGACGACTGAGCGGCCCCGCCCGGGCGGGCATGCAACGCCGGCTATCACATGCAACGCGCATGCCCGCGGGCGCGCTCCTCGGGGCCATTGAGTGTGCCCGGGCGCGCCCCTCTTGCCCTCCGGGCGTACCGAATTCTGATATATCAAACGGAGTTGGCAGTTAATTAGTTGTCAATCTATCAATGAGATAAAGTTTCTATTGGAGACTACGCTCAAACCTCTCCCGCCCCACGGTTTGAAGTTCCTCGAGTAACCGCCACGCCGACTGCTCACCGCCAAACCAGTTCGGGTTGGACGGGTCGATCGCCTTGCGTCCCTGGGCCACGCACAACGTAACCGCCAACCGGGCGCCGATCAGCGGGTAAAGCACGCACAGTTCCTCGGCCGACACCGGCCGCGCCCGACGGTAGCCATCCGTCACGGCGGCGGCAATGGTCAGCGGATCGGGACCGCGCATCATCAGGTAGGTCAGGCAGATGGCCAGATCGCAGACCGCGGGATTGTGGCAGCAATCGCCGAAATCGATGAGCCCGGTCACGCGATCCCCTTCCACCAGCAGGTTCTCGTCGTGCGCGTCCCCGTGAATGAACCGCCACGGCAGGCCCCCGAGGCGTTGTCGCGCGGCTTGCCAGCCACGGTACGCCCAGGCCAGCAACGCTTGGCTGTCACGATCGCCGAATGCACGAATCCCGGCTTCGTGCTGGCCGGCCGTAACCAGGTTCCAGCGGTGATCACGGTGCGCCGCCGGGTGGTCGAAGTTGCGCATTGCCTGGGCGAACGAGGCCACCGTTTCACCCACGTTTTCGAGCAGTTTAGTTGATATATCAGATATGTCTGCCATGGACTTACCATCGACAAACGTCATTAATCTAGAGCGATAGGAGCCATTTACAGGTAATTCAATTCGTGTTTCTATGTTGTCATTTTTGTTTTGCAGAATTTCTGGCAACCGGGTGCCGAATCCGGCAGAAACGGCATGCCGAATGGCTGCGCACTCCATTTCGACCACCTCCTCCGGCATGTCCGGACCTACGATCTTGAATACGAAACGCTGACCCTGGTCGGTGGTCACCAGGAAATTGAGGTTCTCGCCGGGCAGGCGCTGCAGACTGCCCGTCAGTCCGTAATTCCGGTCCAGGCAATCGAGCACACGATCATGGAGGGATGCTTCGGTCATCGCAGGGCCCATTTTGGGCCTGTTTGTCGGTTTTTGCAGCCCGCCGGTTCGAAAATCCACCTCCTGAACAGCCCCAGGTCGCGATATTAAGGGGTTGTCAGCCCTTGGGGCCGCACGCGGAAAAATGTGAACTCCTGGGCCGTTTGAGGCTAGAATAGCGCGCAAGCGCAATCCAGGGCCCAGTGAGGATGACAAAAACAACCCTGCCTTGCACAATCCGGCTGGTGGCACTGCTCCTTCTGTGCCTGCCCGTTCCCCCACTCTTCGCCGATTCGGCGAAACAGGACCTGGCGGGAGATTTCGAAAACTACTTCCATGGCGTCGTCGCCACCGAAGGCGTCACCGGCGCTGCATTTGCGATCGCTGCACCGGACGGCATCATCAAGACTGGCGCGGCGGGCTACACCGATACCAGCCGGGCGCGCCGGATCGACCAGAACACCGCGTTTCGGATTGCCTCTGTATCGAAGACCTTCGCGGCGGGCCTCACCGGACTCCTCGTCCAGGAGGGGCGCCTGTCCTGGGAGGACCGGTTGATCGACCACCTGCCCGAATTCCGAATCAGCGGCGACAGCAGCCAGTTGCGCATCGAACACCTTCTGGGCCAGAGCACCGGGCTGATGCCCCACGCCTACGACAACCTGATAGAAGACGGGGTGCCGCTGGAGCAGATCATGAAGAAGTACCGGCAGCTGACCTACATCTGCAGTCCGGGTAATTGCTACACCTACCAGAACGGGATCTTCAGCCTGATCGAACCGGTCATCGAAAACGCAACCGCCCTGCCCTACGCGCAGTTGATGGAAGAGCGGATTTTCGAGCCCCTCGACATGCAGACGGCGTCCGTGGGCCACGCGCCGTTCGTCAGCAACCCCAACCATGCGAAGCCCCATGTGAAAAGCCGCGGGCGCTGGAAGACGGTTGACGTAAAGCCCAACTATTACCGGGTCGCACCCGCCGCCGGGGTCAACGCCAGCGCCCTGGACATGGGCAAGTGGCTGGTGGCGCAGATGGGGGGCAGCCCATCGGTGCTGAATCCCCTGCTGGTCGAAACGCTGGTCCAGCCGCGCGTGGCGACGGCGCGCGACAAGCGCCGCAAGTACTGGCGCGACCTGCTGTCGGACGCTCATTACGGACTGGGCTGGCGAATCTATCGTCTCGGTGAACACGAGATCGCCTACCATAGCGGATGGGTCTCGGGCTACCGCGCGGATCTGGCCTGGTCGCACGAGCACGGCATTGGCATCGCCGTGCTGATGAATGTCGAGGACAACAGCATCAGCGAAATGACAACGACATTCTGGCGCATGGCGTTTGCACAGCTACCGGCGCAGGCCGGCGGCGCACCGCAGGTGGCGGCCAACGTCCGCCACACACCCTGAGTCAGACGCGTGGTTCGACGGGCCCGATGCGCGACCATTCTTCGAAGCGGTCGTTGAGGACCCTGAAGTCTTCCTCGTTATCGACGTCCAGGCTCAGCCCCCCATAGGGCGTGATGACGATGCGAACCGTGCCGCCCAGCACGGTGCCGCAGGCCTGCTCGACTCGCGGCCGGCCGTTGCCGCGGCACAGCGCGCGATAAACCGCACCCTGCCCCCGCGCCGCCAGCAGGGTCGCCTGCAGGCGCAGCGTGATCCATGCAGCCCGGATGCCGCCGGCCTGCCCCAGAAACCGCCAGGCCAGCCCCACCACGTTCTTCCATTTCTCCGCCTTGCGATGATCGAAGCCGGTCTGCAGGAATTCCTGATGGGCCAGGGTCCGCGGGCGGCCGACGTAGATGTTCGCCAGCCGCAGCCGGCAGTCGGCCAGGTGGACGTAGGGCCGAATGATCCCGGCGCGGCCCTGTCCCGGATAAAAAGAACGCAGCGAAGCTTCCTCGGCAACCCCGGCCAGCATCGAGAAAGGATCTGACCGGCATGCATCCACGGCGGCGCAGCGGCGCACGAAATCATCGACCGCAACCGCCGAAACGAGCGGCAGATCGGAGGAGATGAACAACAGCGGTCGGGTGGGATCGTCAATACCGTGGAGGCTGCGGTAGCGCTCTTCCGAGGCGCCAATGGCCTGCCAGGCATTCGCCAGCATCTTGCCGGCCTGGGGCACGATGATGACGCGCTCAGGCAATCCGGCGAGCACCTTTTGCAGGCGCTCGACCGGGCCGACCACGAACACCTGGCCGACGGTCCCGGCCTCCAGCAGTGAATCCACGACACGCCGCACCAGGGTGCGCCCGGCGATCTCCAGGAACGCCTTGTTCTGACCCTGGATCAGGCGGCGGGGGTTACTGTCGGTGCCTGCCAGGACGATCGCGTCCAGCGGTTCCGGGTAAGCACTGTCGCTGAAGAGTTCGGTGTTCTGCATCGGTTGAAACGAATGCGCCTTCCACAGGCAGAATGCCGTTGTTGCGGGCTGGATTCAATAGCCCCTCATTCGGGCTGGAGGCGCCACACCTCGCCATTGTCGCTACCGAGATAGATTCGTCCGGCCGAGTCCAGTGCGATTGAACGAATCCGGCCCAGGAGGCGCTGCGCAAGCCGTTCCTCCGCCACGACCTCGCCGTCGCGCAACACCAGGCGGTTGAGATGCATACCGGCCATCGCGCCGATCAGGAAATTGCCTTGCCAGGCCGGAAAAGCGTCACCCTGGTAAATGACCAGGTCACTGGGCGCGATCGAGGGGACGTATACCCAGGACGGAATTTCCATACCCTCCCGCCACGGTATGCCCATGCCGACCGGGCCGCCGTCGTACTGGAATCCGTAGGAGACGATGGGCCAGCCATAGTTCGCGCCCCGCGTGACCCGCTGAACCTCGTCGCCGCCGCGCGGCCCGTGTTCGTGCAGCCACAACTCGTTGGTCGCCGGATGGCGGTACAGGCCCATCGGGTCACGATGGCCGTAACTCCAGATTTCCGGGCGGGGCGTGGGTTTGCCCTCCTCCGCGGCCGCCCCAACAAAAGGATTGTCGTCCGGCACGGCACCGTCGTCCTTCAGCCTGACTACCGTGCCGGCGTGATTGCTGTTGTCCTGTGCTTTGGGCGGATGCTGGCGGTCACCGAAGGCCACGTACAGATAACCGTCCACAAAGGTCATGCGGGCCGCGATATGGTACGCATCCTCGGAGTAGGCGTCAGCGGTCAACACCCGCTCGACGTCCACGGCCCGGTTGCCTTGCAGGCGAAACCGGTCGACCACGCCCGTGCTGTGCACCTCTTCGCCTTCGGTGTAGCTGATATAAATCCAGCCATTTTGCGCGAAGTCCGGATGCAATTCGATGTCGTGCACGCCGGCGTCGCCGTAGACCACGAGTGGGGGCAGCCCCGCCAGGTTTTCGGTCGAACCGGCACTCAGGTCGGCGACGGTAATTACCCCCCGATCGCGCTGCGCCACCAGCAAACGCCCGTCCGGCAGGAACTCCAGCGCGGCAGGCTGCGACAGGCCCTCCAGCACCCGCTCGGCCACAAAACTGCCGTCCAGGCTGGGAAACACATGGCGTACGGTGCCGTCTCCCGATTCGGCGATCGCGGTCAGCGGGGGGAAGCACAGGATCAGACCCAGAAAGCCACATGACAGGCGTTGGAACGGTGGCATGGCGTTTGTCCTTATAATCGTTGGAAGCAACAACTCCACCGGCATTATAGACCTACGGAGGCAAGCCATGGCCATTCCCAGACCGATCAGCCTGCTGCTGCTATGCGGCGCCCTGAGCACGGCGTCACCCGCCATCGACGCCGAGCCACTGCCGGCGGTCGACAGCGGCCTCGCGGCACGTTTTGCCCGGCTCGCCCTCGACTGCGTGCACCGGGAGTATCCCAACAAAATTGCGCACGTACTCAACGCTGCCGCCGATGCACGGCCGCCCTCCGCCTTGTACCCGGTTTTCTACGGCTGCTACGACTGGCACTCCTCGGTGCACGGGCACTGGCTGCTGGTGCGGCTGCTGCGCACTGTTCCGGAAACGGACATGCCGGCGGAACTCCGCGACGAAATTGAGAGTGCCCTTAACCGGAGCTTCACCCCCGCCGGAATCGCGGGAGAGGTGGCCTATCTGCAGGCCGACGGCCGCGGCACATTCGAGCGGCCCTATGGCCTGGCCTGGTTCTTCCAGCTGACTGCCGAACTGCGCGAGTGGGACGACCCGCGCGCCCGGCGATGGTTGGCGACGCTGGTGCCGCTGGAGTCCGTGATCGTGGCCCGGATCAAGACCTGGTTGCCCAAACTCGCTTACGCCATCCGGCTCGGCACCCACAATCAGAGCATGTTCGCCTTCGGGCTGATCCTGGATTGGGCGCGGACATCCGGTGACACGGAGATGGCGCAGCGGGTCACCGAGCGCTCGCTGGCATTCCACCGCAGGGACCGTGACTGTCCGCTGGCCTACGAACCCTCCGGCGAAGACTTTCTCTCGCCCTGCCTGATGGAGGCGGACCTGATGCGCCGGCTCCTGGCGCCGGAGGAATATTCATCCTGGCTGGGGGGGTTCCTGCCGCAAATCCCGCGCGACGGCCGCGGCGACTGGCTCGCGGTCGGCATCGTCAACGACCCCAGCGACGGCAAGCTGGTGCACCTGGACGGCGTCAATCTCTCGCGCGCCTGGAACCTGCGGAATATCGCAACCGCGCTGCCGGACTCCGACCCGAGGGTTCCGGCCCTGCTCGCCGCGGCCGAGGTCCATGCGGAAACTGGCATCACGAGCGTTTCAGCGGAGCACTACGAAGGCGGCCACTGGCTGGCCAGCTTTGCAACGTACCTCGTTACGGGGCGCTGACCGGAGTCGGGGCCACTCAAAAGAAAAACCCCGCGGTGGTGGCCCACCGCGGGGTTTTATTTATGACCTGTTAGGTCCGATCGCGGCTGAAGCCGCTCCTACAGTACCCGTGTTACACGAAGCGGCGCAGGCCGACAAAGCCCACACCCAGCGTCAGCAGCACCAGCAGCGCCAGGCCGTACTGGCTCAGCGTCGGGATGCCCTCGAAGAACACCGTGTTGGTGAACGTGCAGGTGTGGCTGCCGCCCGCCGACAAGGTGGTCCCGCTGCAACCCAGCGCAACCGACTCGACACCGCTCTGGTCGATGTCTTCCGTGGCCGAACACTCGGCCGGGCCGTCGGTCACGTCGACATAGGCCATCAGCGACTCGCCGTCACCCAGGTATTCGCTCAGGTACCAGGTGCCGTCGTCAAACCAGGCGTCGTCGTTCAGAATCACGCTGTCGCACTCGATGAGAACGTCGGCCAGCGGAATGACCACGTCACCACCGTCCTGGAATACCGCCCACTCCTTCTCCACCGTGTAGGTGGCGGGGTTGGCAACGTTGTCGATTTCGCAGCTGAAATAGCCGACTGTGACATCTTCCCAAGTGCAGCCATCACCCCCATTGAGGACTGTCGTGTAGCCGTCCGGGGCGCCGCTCTCGGTCACCTCACAGGTCGCGCCTGCTTCCCCGATCTCGGTCACCACGAAGGTCACGCCCTCCGGATCGCCGCCGGCGATCGTGAAGGTCTGCTCCAGCGGCAGGCCCGTATTGCAGCTCAACATTACATCAACTTCGGCATCGATGCCGTCGCTGAACGTCTTGGTGACATTGAAGCGCGCGACGACTTCCGGCTCTGCTGCTGTCTGGCAGGCATTGGCTACCAGGCGCGGATGATCTTTGTCGTCACCGTCGATCGGCTGACCACCTGCACCGTTGGCATAGACGACCGCCACGCCCGGCTGGTACGCGGCCGCAATTTCGTCATCCTCGTAGGAGCCATCCTGAACGCCACCACCCTGCAGGGTCAGGATGTCGCGGAATGTAGCGTCGTAGTCTGTCACGCCGTCATGTATGGCCGTAACGCCATCGCCGGCATACGCCGAATCGCTGAAATGATTCAACCCACCGGTCACGGGGCTATAACCCGGGCCCATGATGTCGCCGGACAGGAAATTGCCGCTGGTGTATGCGGCGAAGGCCCCCAGCACCACGCTGCCCCCGGCGTCCGCGAACGCGGCGAGGTTGTCACCGAACGTCTCGTTGTCCTCATAGGCAAAATTTGCCCAGGTCATGACGCATTCATAGCCTTCCAGATCGTCGAGCGAAGGCGTTGCACTGCGCGCATCCCAATAGTCGACATTGCCGTCGACGAACGCTTCGATGGCCGCCCGGAAAGCCGGATCGTCAGATTCCGAAGGCGCGTAGAGGATATCGAAGCCGGCCGTGGGCGCCAGCGCAGGTGCCGGCTCAGCGGGCCCCAGGTAATCGATATCGACGTTTTTCTCTTGCGCACCGACGCTCATGCTCAGCAGCGCGAGAGCAACTATCGTGTTGAGTTTGTTAAGGGTTTTCACTCCGTTTCCCTCCATAATTATGGACTTATGTATTGGAACCCAAGGCAGTCGTCTTGCTCGGACTACTCTTACCGCGAATACTAACAGTCCCGTAAATATATGTAAATCGGAGAATTCGCCTCCGGCGAAGGCGTCGTCGCCCCGGTTCAGATACAGCCGGTCCGGACCGTTAATTGGTGACGACACATCGCGGTCGCCGTCGATGTTTGTCTCAATGATCGGGGGCGGCGCGCGTGCCGGGTCCGGCGCAAAATCCAGGCGAACCCCGATCGGCATCTCCCGTTGTCCGGCCGCGGCAGCCCTCGAGGTGGTGTGCTCCCCCGTTGCCTGCGCGGGCGCGCGAGCCGAAACTAAGGCGTTTTTTTACCGCACGGAGCATCTACCGCGCGGTCGCCCGAGTGGTCGCTATTCGCCCTTCTCAGCGGTGTTCAGGAGTTAATCGATCGCGGACTGGAAAGTCGGCAGCGCCTGCGCGCCGCGGATGAATTTGGTCACGTTGACCTTGTCGGGCTCTTCGGGGTCGGTCACGCCCACGACGAAGCTCGGGGTGCCGCTGACGCCCAGCCCCTGCCCCTCGGCGGTGTCCGATTAAATCTGGGCCGCGAACTCGTCGCCGTCCATGCACGCGTTGAACGCGTTCGCGTCCAGGCCGAGGTCGGCTGCCATTCTGCGGAAGTCATCGTCGGAGGTGGCCTTCTGGTCTGCGAACAGGGCGTCGTGCATGCCCCAGTACTGGCCTTGCTTGCAGGCACACAGCGCCGCCTCGGAGGCTGTCCGGGCCCGCGGGTGGAGCCGGTCGATGGGGTACTCGCGCATGATGAAGCGAACCTTGCCGGTATTAACGTAGTTTTCGATGATGGACGGCATGACGGTGGTCGCGTGGCGCCTGCAATACGGGCAGTGGTAGTCGCTGTATTCGATAAGGGTGACCGGCGCGTCCTGCTCACCGCGGGACTGGATTTCACCCAGCTCAATCGTGCTTGGCCGAAAGGCCTGCGCCGACGGAGCTGCAGAGGGACGCGCGCCCTGTTGCAGCAGCTTCTTGATCTCGTCGAGGTCCTTCTGCATCTCCTCCTGGCCCTCGCGCATGGCTGCGACCTCCTCCTTGGGAGCCTTGATTTCGTCGGCGGTTCGGGCGAGCACCGGCCCGGCAAAAAGCATGCTGGCGACGGCAATGGACGAAAGCAGCATGCGGCTGAACTTGAGCATAATCCTGATCTCCCGATTGGATGATGGAAGTCGCGCGAACGCGGAGCGCCGTAGCTTGAAGGATTTTGCGAGTGACCGAAACCCGTGGACCGCCGGTCCTGCGGAATGCCGCGACTACACGGCGGGTCAGGGTGCTTCATCCTCGCGGTCTGACGGCTGCCCGACATGCTCGGCAATCGCCGTCAGGAATCGATGGCCGTAGCGCTCCAGCTTGACCTGGCCGACACCGTTTACAGACAGGAACTCGTCCTCGTTGCCAGGCCGCCGGCGGCTCATCTCGACCAGCGCCGCGTCGCCGAATACCACGTACGGCGGCACGCCGCCCTCCTCGGCGAGGCACTTGCGCAGCGCGCGCAGGCTTTCGAACAATTCCTGGTCATCGCCCCGCAGTTCCATGGACGTTGTCGCGGCTGCGGGTTTCCGGCCGGCCTTCTCCCGGATGCGCGGGCGAGCCAGCTCGACGGCTTCTTCGCCGCGCAGCACCCGCAGGGCCGGCGGCGCCAGCTTCAACACGGAATACGCGGCGATGTCCTGAACCAGGTAACCGCGGTGGATCAGTTGCCGCACGATCGACAGCCATTCGGCTTGCGAGTGCTCCAGGCCGATGCCGTAGGTGGAGAGGCCGCCGTGCCCGAATTTGCGAATGCGCTCGTTGTCCGCGCCCCGCAGCACGTCCACGACGTGACGGATGCCGAACGACTGGCGCAGCCGGTAGACACAGGACAGCACCTTGCGGGTCGCTTCCGTGGCGTCGAACCGCTCCGGTGGATCGAGGCAGATGTCGCAGTTGCCGCAGTCCTTTTCGAGCGACTCCCCCAGGTAACCGAGCAGGACGCGTCGGCGGCAGGTCAGGCTCTCGGCAAAACCCACCATGGCGTTCAGCTTGTGGGCCTCGATACGCTTCTGCTGCTCGTTGCGGCCCTGCTCCACCTGGGCACGGGCCATGGCCGCATCCTGGGCGCCAAATAAAAGGAGGGCGTGCGAAGGCAGCCCGTCGCGCCCGGCGCGGCCCGTTTCCTGGTAGTAACCCTCGAGATGCCGGGGCAGGTCGTAGTGCACCACGAACCGCACGTTCGGTTTGTCGATGCCCATACCGAAGGCTACCGTCGCGACGACGATGGCGAGGTCGTCGCGCAGGAACCGCTCCTGCACGTCCTTTCTGACGGATGCCGCCAGGCCTGCGTGGTACGCCGCGGCCCGGTAGCCGCGCTCCTGCAGGAAGCGGGCAATCTCTTCCACGCGCTTGCGGGACAGCGCATAAACGATGCCGGATTCATCGCCACGCGCCTTCACGAAGCGCAGCAGCTGACTTTGCGGCTGGTGTTTCTCCAGCACGCTGTAGCGGATATTCGGCCGGTCGAATCCGGTGATGAACCGGCGGGCCTCCTGCAATCCCAGCACCCGGACGATGTCCTCGCGGGTCTGCGGGTCGGCCGTCGCCGTCAGGGCGATGAGCGGCGTTTCGGGAAAATGCTCCCGGAGTTCTCCCAGCGCGGCGTACTCGGGCCGGAAATCGTGGCCCCACTGGGATACGCAGTGGGCTTCGTCGATCGCGATCAGGGCCACGGATTGCGCCTGCAGGCTGTGGGCGAAGCCCGGCTTCATGATCCGCTCCGGCGCCACGTAGAGCAGATCGAGTTCGCCGCAATGCAGGCGCGCCAGCACCGCCCGCGCCTCGGCGGCATCGAGATTCGAGTTGTACATGGCCGCGCGAATGCCGTGCGCCTGCAGGGCGTCCACCTGGTCCTTCATCAGCGAAATCAGCGGCGACACGACGATGCCCAGGCCGTCGCGGTGCAGCGCGGGCAACTGGTAGCAGAGTGACTTGCCGCCCCCGGTCGGCATCAGCACGAAGGCGTCGCCGCCCGCCACCACCTGCTCGACGATCGCCTCCTGGCCGGGCCGGAAGGCCTGCAGGCCGAACACCTGTTGAAGCGTCTGGTGAATCGAAGGCGTGGGAACGGGTCGCATGGAACGGATTGCACGGCCGGGTCAGCGCCATATTATAGAGAACGCCTTCGGCTGCCTGTCGGAAATCCTCTCGTCATTGCGTACAGGACGGGCCGGCCGGTGACCGACAGCGGCCATTTCAATGCCCTCGGCCTTGCTTTACCATGTTCTCGACCTGTCCAGCCTGGAACACCAAACCCGCCCATTCATCCCATGCCCATCGACCACCGAATGCCACGGTTGACCGAAAGAATCGGCCTTGCGGCACTGGGCGCGCTGCTGCTGGCAGGCGCGGCGGGCGGCGTGTCCGCCGCCGTGTTTCCGTCCGCCGTGCTGCCGGACGATCTGCAGCGCATCGACCCGGCGGTGGCCGATGCGATCCGGCACCAGGCCCGGGAGATGAACGCCGCACCGGAGCGCATCGAGCCCATGCAGACCCTGTGCCTGATCTACGAGGCCAACCTGCTTTGGGAACTCGCGCACCGCTGTCTCGGCGTTGTCGCCGCTGAGACCCCGGGAGACCTGCTGTGGAACTACCAACTGGCCATCGCCACCCGTGAGATAGGCGCTACCGGGCAAGCGACCCTGCTGTTCGCCGAACTGGCGGAGGCTCATCCGGATTATGCGCCGCTGCAACAACGGCTGGGCGAGGCCCTGCTGCAGGAGGGGAACCTGCCCGGCGCGCGGGCTGCGTTCCAACGCGTCATTGATCTGGAGCCCGGCGCCGCGGAAGGCTACACCGGCCTCGGCAACGTGCTGCTGCGCGAACAGCAGTACGCCGCTGCGATTGAGGCGCTGGAGCAGGCGGTGAAGCGTGATCCGTCGTATCGCGTGGCCCATTACCTGCTGGGGATGGCGTACCGCGGCGCCGGCCGAACCAAGGATGCGGCGCGGGAACTGGCGCTCGGTCTCGACGCGCAGACCCGGTATCTCCCCGACCCGCTCACGGCCCGCAGCGCCCGCTACCAGGTAAGCTCGACCGCCCGCTCGGAGCAGGCCATGGCGCTGCTGGGCGCCGGTCGGCCGGCAGAGGCGGCCCGGGTCCTCGAGCAAGCCCTGGCCTACGAGCCGGACAATGTCACGCTGCTGAACAACCTGGCGATCGCCTACCCGCGCCAGGGCCGGCTGGATGAGGCGCATCAGACGCTGCAGCACGCCCTGCGGGTGGACGACCAGAAGTTCTCGACCTACCTGAACCTGTCCGCCTGGGCGCTGCGCAGCCGGCAGCCGGAACAGGCGCTGGCGTACGCCGACGCCGCGGTCGCGCGAGCCGGCGAGATGTACCAGACCCACCTGAACCGGGCCCGGGTGCTGGTCGCCCTGGGCCGTGACGAGGAAGCGCTGGCCAGCCTGGAGGCGGCCGTGCGACTGAATTCCCGCAGCCCCGAACCGTTCGCCATGCTGGCCGACCAACTGGTCCGCCTGGGGCGCTTCGACGAGGCGCAGCCGCTCTACGAGGACGCGCTGAGCGTCGCGCCGGACTTCTTCCCGGCCTATCTCGGGATGGCGCGCATTCATATGGAGCAGGGGCAGATGGACGACGCGGCCCGAGCCGTCCGGCAGGCCGGCGAGCTTGCCCCCGGTCACCCGTCGGTCACGGCCCTAGCCCGCCAACTGGAAAGCCGGCAATGACATCTTTCTTGCCAACGGGGAGCGCAGGGCTGGCGCCGGTCGTTTTCCTGGCCGCCCTGACCGGCGGCGTTCAGGGTCTGGTACAAGCAGACAATGGGTCCGCAGCAACCTGGTTCGAAGACGCCGCC
>CALKKN010000225.1 GCA_937995275.1 uncultured Lysobacterales bacterium
GTCGCGGACGCCGTGTCACAGGGCAGGGCAGATCTCGGCATCATGATCGACGGCGCCGGCATCGGCTCCTGCATGGCCGCGAACAAGGTTCCGGGAGTACGGGCGGCGCTGGCCTACGACCTGTCGAGCGCCCGCAACAGCCGTGAGCACAACAACGCCAACGTGCTGACCCTGGGCGCCGGCCTGATCGGCGCCGGATTGGCGCAGCAGATCGTCGACCTGTGGCTGTCGACGGAGTGCACCGAGAAGCGTCACCTCAACCGGGTGGCGATGTTTGGCGGCGAGGCCGCGGACTTCGACCTGTCGGAGCAGGACATCGAGCGCGTCGTGAGTCGGCTGCACCAGATCCTGGGCCCGTTAACGGGCACGGAGTCGAGCGGCGCCTCCGTGGGTGAAAATCCCGAGGCGGCCCGCCAGTTCGTGCGACTGGGCGCCACCGGCCTGACCAGCGTCGCGCCGGTTGAGAGCCCGGGCAGCATTCCGGGCGACCTGGCGCGCTACATCGACCATACCCTGCTCAAACCCAATGCGACCGAGGAGCAGATCCGGAAAATTTGCGCCGAGGCCCTGGAATTCAAATTCCGTTCGGTGTGCGTAAACCCGACCTGGACCTCGCTGGTTGCACAATTGCTGCGCGGCAGCGAGGTGCTTACCTGCACGGTGGTCGGATTCCCGCTGGGCGCCAACGAATCCGCCATCAAAGCCATGGAAGCACGGCGCGCCATCCGCAACGGCGCCCGTGAGATCGACATGGTGATCAACGTGGGGGCACTCAGAAGCGGCGACGACCAGGCGGTCCTGCGGGACATTCGCGCCGTGGTCGAGGATTGCGTCGACGGCGGCGCGGTGTGCAAGGTCATCATCGAGACCGCGCTGCTGACCGACGACGAGAAGCGACGCGCCTGTGAACTGGCGCGAACCGCCCGCGCCCATTTCGTCAAGACCTCTACCGGTTTCTCGACCGGGGGCGCAACCGTGGGCGACGTGGCGCTGATGGCCGAAGTCGTGCGCGGCGCCGGCATGGAGGTCAAGGCATCCGGCGGAATCAGTTCCTACGACGATGCCCGCGCGATGATCGAGGCCGGCGCCACCCGCCTGGGCGCGAGCGCCAGCATCGGCATCGTGCAGGAAGCAAAATTGACAAGCGTCAGCGCTTGAGGAGTTCAATCGATGGTCGATCTGAGAGCTTACGTATTTCTGGACTCGCTGCAGCCGCAGTTCGCCTCCTTCCAGGCGACGATCTCCAAGGGCTACCTGCCCAAGGTCGGCCAGGCGAGCCTGTTCGTGGAAATATCCCCCGGCATGGCCATCAACCAGGTCCTCGACGTGGCGCTGAAAGCGACCGACGTCACCGCGGGCATGCAGATCGTCGTGCGGCATTACGGCATGCTGGAAGTGCATTCCGAGAGCCAGGCCGACACCCGGCAGGCCGGGCAGGCGATCCTCGATTACCTGGACCTGCAGGAAGGCGACCGGCACAAGCCGCGCGTGGTCGCCAACCAGGTGGTGCGCCACCTGGAAGACACCCAGACCATGCTGATCAACCGTTTCCGCCACGGCAACATGATACTGGCCGGCCAGACGCTGTTCGTGCTGGAAGTGGAGCCCGCGGCCTATGCCGCGCTGGCCGCCAACGAGGCCGAAAAGGCGGCGGACATCAACATCCTGGAAGTACGCGCCATCGGCAGTTTCGGGCGTGTCTACATCGGCGGGGAGGAACGGGACGTGGTGGTAGCCCAGGAGGCGGCCACCCAGGCCATCGAGGCGGTCACGGGCAGGACGGCCTCGGAGAGGACAAAGGACAAGTAGTTATTATCAGGGCCTGTTGACAGGCCCCGGATCAACCGGGCCCCCAGGCCCGATGCGCGAGGAGCAAGTCAATGTCAGAAGCACTGGGAATGATCGAATGCCGGAGTTTTCCGGCCATGGTGGAGGCGGCCGATGCGATGGTCAAGGCGGCCAAGGTTGAGCTGGTGAGTTACGAGAAGACCGGCGGCGGCTACACCACCGCGGTGGTGCGCGGAGATGTCGCGGCCGTAAGGGCGGCCTGTGACGCCGGACGGACCGCGGGCGCCCGCGTCGGCGACGTGGTGGCCGTGCACGTGATCGCACGCCCGCACAGCGGTGTCGACATGGCGATTCCGCTGGGCCGCGCCCCGGAAGGGACCGAGTAGCGGCCGCGGGAGCCATGCCGTGAAACTCGCGAAGGTACTCGGCACGGTGGTCGCCACCGAGAAAGACGACAAGCTCGGCGGCCTGCGGTTCCTGATGTTGGGCGAATGGGGCCACGACAACCAGCCCTCGGGCGGGTCCGTCGTGGCGGTGGATGCGGTCGGCGCCGGGGTCGGCGAAATGGTGTTGTTCGCCAGCGGCTCATCGGCCCGACAGACCGTGCGCACCGATAAAAAACCGGTGGACGCTGTCGTGATGGCGATCGTCGACAGCTGGGAAATCGAAGGCGACGAGGTCTACAGGAAGGGGGTGACTGACGCATGAGCGGACCGGGTGGCAGCGCCAGCCTCCTTAGCGACCGGCAGGTCGACCTGATCGCCACGCGCCTGGCCGAACGCCTGTCGGGGCGCCCGGCAGAATCATCCGAAAACACCAGGGCAAATGTCCCTGCGCCCCGAATCACTGCCGCACCCGTTACGCCGGCCGTCGCTCCTCGCAAGGCGCCGGAGGAAAAACCGGGTGAAGGCGTCTTCGCCACGGTGGACGACGCGGTAGACGCGGCGCGCAAGGCTTTCCGCGCATTCGACGGCATGTCGCTGGAAGGGCGGCAGCAGATCATCGCCTCCATCCGCGAATCGATGCTGGAAAACGCCAGGGCGCTGGCCCGCCA
>CALKKN010000226.1 GCA_937995275.1 uncultured Lysobacterales bacterium
CCGATGTTGCAGACGATGGCCTGGTGCTTCATGGCGGCCATGTGGTCATGGTTGATCACGTGGTAATTGCCGGTTGCCGTGACAAAGATATCCGCCTTGTCCGCCACATCATCCAGCTTGACCACGCGGAAGCCTTCCATCGCAGCCTGCAAAGCGCAGATCGGGTCGATTTCGGTCACCCAGACCGTCGCGCCGAGGCCTTTGAGGGACTGCGCGCAGCCCTTGCCGACATCGCCGTAGCCGGCCACGACCGCGATCTTGCCCGCGACCATCACGTCGGTCGCCCGCTTGATGCCGTCCACCAGGGATTCACGGCAGCCGTAAAGGTTGTCGAACTTCGACTTGGTGACCGAGTCGTTCACGTTGATGGCCGGGAACGGCAACTCGCCCTTGCTCGCCATCGAATACAGACGCTTCACGCCCGTAGTGGTTTCCTCGGTCACGCCCCGGATGTGCGCGAGCGCCCTGCTGTACCAGCCGGGTCGGGTGTCCAGTCGCTTGCGGATGGAATTGAACAGCGCGACCTCCTCCTCGCTGCCCGGGCTGTCGAGGACCGAAGGGTCCTGCTCCGCCTTCGAACCGAGGTAGAGCAGCAGGGTCGCATCGCCGCCGTCGTCAAGGATCATGTTGGCGAAATCCTCGTCGTTTTCGCCCGGCCCCCAGTCGAAAATCCGGTGGGTGAATTCCCAGTATTCATCCAGGGTTTCGCCCTTGTAGGCGAATACCGGCGTACCGCCGGCGGCAATGGCGGCGGCGGCATGGTCCTGGGTCGAGTAGATGTTGCAGGACGCCCAGCGCACCTCCGCTCCCAGCGCGGTCAGCGTTTCGATCAGCATCGCCGTCTGAATCGTCATGTGCAGGCTCCCCGCAATGCGGGTGCCACGCAGGGGCTGTTCACCGGCATAGTCCTCGCGCAGCGTCATCAGGCCCGGCATCTCGGATTCCGCGATGGCGATTTCGCGACGCCCGAACTCGGCCTGGCCGATATCCGCTACGTAGTAATCGTGCTTCTTCAATTCTTCAATGACAGCGCTCACAGTGTGTTCCTCCAAGACGAATTCAGTTATCAGAGTGCGGCCGCGGAGCGAATGTGCTCGACGCGGTCGACCTTCTCCCAGCTGACGTTGAGATCCTCCCGGCCAAAGTGGCCGTAGGCGGCCAGGGGGCGGTACATGGGTTGGATCAGGTTCAGCATCTTGATGATGCTGTAGGGCCTGAGATCGAACTCCTGGCGGACGATCTGCTCGATCTTCTTCACCGGAATGTGCTCGGTGCCGAACGTTTCGACGCTGACCGAAGTGGGTTCCGCCAGACCGATGGCGTAGGACACCTGGATTTCGATCCGGTCCGCCAACCCGGCGGCGACGATGTTCTTGGCCACGTAGCGGCAGGCGTAGGCCGCGGAGCGGTCCACCTTCGAGGGATCCTTTCCGGAGAAGGCGCCGCCTCCGTGGCGCGCCATGCCGCCGTACGTGTCGACGATGATCTTGCGCCCGGTCAGGCCGGCATCGCCCACGGGGCCGCCGATCTCGAAGCGGCCGGTCGGATTGATATGGTACTTGGTGTTGCCGTTGAGCCACTCGGTCGGCAGCACCGGCTTGATGATTTCCTCCATCACCAGTTCCCGCAGGTCCGACTGCGAGGAGTCCTTGCTGTGTTGGGAGGAGAGCACGACCGCGTCGATGCCGGCGGGCCTGCCGTCCTCGTAGCGAAAGGTCACCTGGCTTTTTGCATCCGGCCGCAGATGTCGCTTGCCATCGGGGTTCGTACGGCGGACGACGCTCTGCCGCTTCACGAGCTCGTGGGCATAGTAGATCGGCGCCGGCATCAGGACTTCGGTTTCGTTCGTGGCGTAGCCGAACATCAGCCCCTGGTCGCCCGCGCCCTGGTCCTCGGGCCGTTCGCGCGAGACGCCCTGCTTGATGTCGGGCGACTGCTTGCCAATGATGTTCATGACCGCGCAGGTGTGGCCATCGAAACCCACATCGGAAGAGTCATAGCCGATGTCCACGATCACCTTGCGTATCAGGTCCTCGAGATCCACCCAGGCACTGGTCGTGATCTCGCCGCCGACAATGGCGACGCCCGTTTTGATGAACGTCTCACAGGCCACGTGGGCCTCCCGGTCCTGTTCCAGAATTGAATCCAGGACCGCGTCGGAAATCTGGTCGGCAACCTTGTCCGGGTGACCTTCGGATACCGATTCCGATGTAAACAGATAACTATGCATGACACTTCCCTCTCGTGGCGGGCACGGCCCGGCCGACGGTTAGTATATCCTTCAATCAAGATAAGGAGATATATTTTATCGGAAGCTTGGCTGGAACGCAAAGCACCGGCCATCGCGCTGCAAGGCGGAACTGGCACAAACCGTTCCGAACACATAGAATTGCCAGCTGTCACGCCCTCGCCTTCCGGAGGCACCCCGATGCAAAGAACAATTGGCCGGTCGATGCTGGACAACTTTCTGGGTCCAGTGGCGCGCTGGTACAAGATGACCATCATTGGATTCCTGGTCATCAATCCGTTCATCCTCTGGACGATGGGGCCTTTCATCGCCGGCTGGGTGCTGGTAGGCCAGTTCATCTTCTGCCTGGCCATGGCGCTGAAGTGCTACCCGCTGCAACCCGGGGGGTTGCTTGCGATTCAAGCAGTGGTGCTGGGCATGACGAGTCCGCACACGGTGTATCACGAGGCCGAGACCAACTTTGCCGTGATCCTGCTGCTGATCTTCATGGTTGCCGGCATTTTTTTCCTGAAGGATCTGCTGCTCTTCATCTTCACCAAGATCCTGATCCGCATCCGCTCGAAGATGATCCTGTCGCTGATGTTCTGCTTCACGTCGGCAGTCCTCTCCGCGTTCCTCGACGCCTTGACCGTCACCGCGGTGATCATCACGGTTGCCGCCGGCCTGTACGCGGTCTACCACAAAGTCACTTCGGGCAAGGGATTCGACGAGGATCACGACCATGCCGACGATCCCGGCATCGGCAACGAGACCCGCGCCGACCTGGAGGATTTCCGGGCTTTCCTGCGCAACCTGATGATGCACGGCGCCGTAGGGACGGCCCTGGGCGGGGTCTGCACACTGGTAGGCGAACCGCAGAACCTGCTCATCGGCGAGATCGCGGGCTGGGAGTTCATCGAGTTCTTCCTGAGGGTGGCGCCCATCAGCCTGCCGGTATTCGTGGTCGGAATGCTGACCTGCCTTGCGGTCGAAAAATTCAGGATACTGGGCTACGGGGCGGAGATGCCGGCTGCCGCTCGCCACATCCTGGAGGAATACGACCGCATCGAGGACAGCAAACGGACCTCCAGTCAGAGCGCTGCGCTGGTCATGCAGGCGATCGTCGCGCTGTTCCTGGTGGTGGCGCTGGCCTTCCACTGGGCCGCGGTCGGCCTGATCGGCCTGAGCGTGATCGTCCTGGCCACAGCCATGACGGGTATCGTGGAGGAGCACCAGCTGGGGCATGCGTTTTCGGAAGCGCTGCCATTCACCGCGTTGCTCGTGGTGTTTTTTGCGATCGTCGGCGTCATCCACGACCAGGACCTGTTCCTGCCGGTTATCGATTTCGTTTTCACGCTCGATCAGAACGCCCAGGTCCCGGTGTTCTATCTGGCAAACGGCTTGCTGTCGGCGATCTCCGACAACGTGTTCGTCGCAACGGTGTACATCAACGAAGTCAAGGCGGCCCTTGACGCGGGTGAGATAACCCGGGAACATTTCGATAATCTGGCGGTGGCCATCAACACCGGCACCAACATACCCTCGGTGGCGACGCCGAACGGCCAGGCGGCATTTCTGTTCCTGCTGACTTCTGCACTGGCGCCGCTGATTCGGCTCGGCTACGGACGCATGGTCGTGCTGGCCCTGCCCTACACGATAACGATGACCATCGCCGGCCTGCTGGCCACGATTTACATGGTGTAGGAGCGGCTGTGGGAGCGACGCCCTACCAGGCCCCGGAGTTTTCCATGGAGGCCCACGGCTCGCGCGGCGGCAGGGCATCGCCCTTTTGCAGCAACTCGATCGAGATGCCGTCGGGCGAACGTACGAACACCATGCGGCCGTCGCGGGGCGGCCGGTTGATCGTGACGCCACCGTCCGACAGCTTCTCGCAGGCCGCGTAGATGTCATCCACGGCGTATGCCAGGTGGCCAAAGTTGCGGCCGCCGGTATATTCCTCGGGATCCCAGTTGTAGGTCAGTTCAACCTGAGCCTCCTCGTCGCCGGCCGCCGCAAGGAAAACCAGCGTGTAGCGTCCCTGGGGCACGTCGCTGCGGCGCAGCTCAACCAGCCCCAGCTTGTTGCAGTAAAAATCCAGGGATTCCTCGAGGTCACTGACACGCACCATGGTGTGGAGATATTTCATCGACTCGCTCCGAGGGGTAACATGGAAAGTGTAGCCTGCCTGACGGGGGCGAATCACCCCCGAGGAGCCCGTGTGACACAAAGTGCCAGCCGCAACCCCCGCCTCGAACTACTGCGCGAGGCCGTTGTCCTGCAGCTGAAGCTGCTGGTCGACGGCCTGAGGGATGCGATTTTGATTCCCATTTCGCTGGTGGCCACCCTGATCGGCCTGATTCGCGGCGGACCCGATTGTGATCGGGAGTACCGCAGGGTCATCAAGCTGGGCCGGCGCAGCGAACGCTGGATCAACCTGTTCGGGCACCAGCGGCCGCTGCCCAAATCCGGCGCCGCCGGTTCCATCGATACCCTACTGGAGCAGGTCGAAAGCACGGTAGTGGAGCAGTACCAGAAGGGGCGGAAACCGACTGGCGATGCGCAGGGAGATTCGAGCCCCCGCGAATAGCGGACGAGAGCACGATACGCTTCGGGGAAGAACCCAGCCGCGGCCAAGGCAATGTCATCCGGTCGAACTTCCCTGCCCGGTTCGACCGGGGCAGCAGGGTCGGGGTCGTCAGTAGGTTCCGGAAATATAGCTTGAGAGCTGTTCGACCTCGGCTTCCTTCTCCACCAGCATGTGCTTGACCAGGTCACCGAGCGAAACGATCCCGACCATCTGCTCGCCATCGAGCACGACAAGGTGCCGGCAACGGCATTCGGTCATCGTCTCCATGGCGTCCCGGGTGGATTCCACGGGTGAAACCGTGATCAGGGGCGCGGACATGACGTCATCGACACGGGTGTCCCGCGAAGAGCGGCCTTCCAGAGCGATCTTGCGGAGATAGTCCCGCTCCGTAAAGATGCCCACCGGCCGGCCACCGTCCTCAATGACCAGCGCGCCGATATTGGCCTGGGACATCGTGCCGATCGCCTCGAGTACCGAGGAACGGCGTTGCGTGGCCAGTACGGTTCCGCCTTTGCGTTCCAGGACATCCCTGATGTTGGACATATTGATTTCCCTGGCTGCCTTTTTTTCATTCTAGTCGTTGGCCGCGAAAATTGAAACGCCGCCTCACGGGTCCTCGCTGCGCGAGACGACCTCGTACTCGGCATCGATCACATCGGCCTTCCGCGCCCCGCCTCCGGGCGCCTGGCCGGTTCCGGTACCGCCACCCGGTCCGCCTGGGCGCGTGGCGCCGTGCCGACGCCGCAGCCACCAGAGCCGCACCGTCAGAAGCAGCCAGCCCAGTATGCCCAGCCCCACGGCCAGCACCAGGATGACCAGGCCGAAGAACAACGCGCCGACCAGCGCGGCGACGGCCAACACCGCCGCAATGAGGCGGGCGACCGGATTCATCGGCGGAGGGGCCAGGTAGTAGCGCACCGGCTCAGGCCCGGAACATGACGTTCACCATGGTCAGCATGACCACGATGAAAATCACGCTCATCAACCCACCCGCGCGAATGAAGTCCGTCACGCGGTAGCCACCCGGGCCCATGATCAACGCGTTAACCTGGTGGGTGGGCAGGATGAACGCGTTGGACGTGGACAGGGCGATGATCAGCGCGTACATGGTGGGGTCGGCGCCGGTCGCCAGCGCGATACTCACCGCGATCGGTACCAGGATAGTGGTGGCGCCGACGTTGGACATGACCAGCGTAAACACGGTTGCCAGCACCGCGAGCGCGGCTTCGATGGCAAGTTCGGGGACATCGCCCAGTATCTGCATGATCTCCTGGGCGATCCAGGCGGCGGTGCCGGTCCGCTCCATCGCCTGCCCGAGCGGAATCAGGCTGGCCAGCAAGAACACGGTTTTCCAACTGACCGAATTGTAGGCCTCGTCGATACTCAGGACGCCGGTCAGGATCATGCCCATCGCGCCCACCAGCAGCGCGATGGACAAACGGTAGTCCGTGAACACGATCATCCCGACGGAGATGGCGAAAAACACCAGCGCGTGAGCCACCTTGTGCGGCCGCTGTTCCTCCTTGGGAATGTCCGTGGCCACGATAAAATCCCGTTCCTTGGCGACCGCCGACAGGTCACGCCAGGTGCTGTGGGAAACGAGGCAGTCGCCGGTTTCCAGTTCGATGTCGCGCACACCTTCGGTGAGGATATCGCCGCGGCGGTTGATCGCCAGCACGCTGATTCCGTAACGCGTCCGAAGGCGCGCCTCGCCCACGGTCTGGCCCACCAGCCGCGAGCCCGGTGGAATGACGACCTCCGATATGCCGGCCCTGCTGGCGTTGAACAGCGGACCGAACGTGCGCAGGCGGGGCTGCACCCGGCACTGGTTCTCGAGCGCGAACCGGCCGACCTGATCGCGGGTGCCCATGACACCCAGGATGGTGCCGACCCAGATCATTTCGTCGGCCGGCGGCGCGAGGCGGGGCTCCTCGGTGTTGCGGATGGCCAGCATCAGGGGGGCCTCGAGCATCTGTTCGGCCTCCTTGATCTCCATGCCGACCAACGGGCTGTCCACCGTCACCAGCAGTTCGTAGACATCCCCCTTGATGCCGTAGACATCGGCAAAATAGGTCTTGGTCCGCGCCGGGACGCCCGCCGGCTTCTCCCTGGTCTCGGGAAGCAGAAATTTGCCGCCGATGACGAAATAGAGAATCCCGGACGCAAGCAGCACAATGCCCACCGGCGTCACGTCGAACAGATCGAAAGTCTGGAGCGTCTGAACGCCGGGCGGCAGCGACGCATTCGCATTTTCGATCAGGTCATTGAGCAGGATCAGCGGCGAGGATCCCACCATGGTGAGGGTGCCGCCCAGGATCGCGCAGAAGCCCATCGGCATCAGCAGACGAGACAATGGAATATGCGTCCTGGCCGAAATCCGGGACATCACGGGCAGAAACAGGGCCGTTGCGCCGACATTTTGCATCATGCTGGATATGACTCCGACGGTGCCGGACACCAGCGGCACGATCCGGGTGACTTTGTCGCCGCCTATTTTCAGGATCCAGGCCGAAACCACGGTCATGACCCCGGTACGGTCGAGCCCGGCGCCGAGCACCATCACCGCAATGATGGAAAGGACGGCGTTCGACGCAAACCCGTTGAACAATTCGCTGGCCGGCACCAGCCCGAGCAGGCCAATAGTCACCATCACCAGAATGGCTGCGACATCGACGCGAACCAGTTCCGACACGAACAATCCGATCGTGGCCGAAAGCACGATCAGCACGAGGATCATGTCGCCGGTCAGCGTCAGGCCGGTTTCCATGGACTCACGCTTTCCCGGGCGCCGGCCTGCGCCGGAATACGATGTCGAAAACCGCATGCCCGAGGCGTTCGCCGCGCCGCTCGTACTTGGTCCGGGGTCGCCAGCCGGGGCGTTGGCATGTGCCGCCGTCCGCCGCCAGGTTTTCGAACTCAGGCGCCGCGTGCAGGACCTCCAGCATGTGTTCCGCATACGGGGCCCAATCGGTCGCCAGGTGCAGAATGGCCCCCTCCTCCATGCGCGAAGCCAGCAACGCGATGAAAGCGGGCTGGACCAGACGCCGCTTGTGATGCCGTTTCTTGGGCCAGGGATCGGGGAAGTAAATACGGACGCCGGCCAGCGCGCGCGGTGCGATACGCTGCCGCAAGAAGTCCACGGCATCTGCGCACGCGACGCGAACGTTGCCGATGCCGCGTTCCTCGAGGGCCAGCAGCAGCCGGCCGATTCCGGCGCGATGCACCTCGATGCCGAGGAAATTCTCCTCCGGGTGGGAGCGCGCCATCCGCCAGGTGGCTTCACCGTTGCCGAACCCGATTTCCGCGATGACCGGGTGGCCGTTTCCGAAGATTGCGGCAAGATCCAATTCCGAGCGGGCGTCCGGAATGCCGCAGCGCGGCCACAACTCATCCAGCGCCCGTTGTTGGCCGTCCGTTACTCGACCGCCGCGCAGCACGTAGCTTCGCACTGGGCGGTGCC